>NZ_QHHV01000137.1:0-81689 GCF_003947245.1 Actinoplanes sp. ATCC 53533
ACCCTCGGCGGCCAGCAACCTGTCGGCAGCCTCCAGGACCAGGGCGAGCTTCTGCCGGGACCGCGCCTGGCGCGGCGTCCGGCGCAGCGGCGTCTCACCCGCACCGGTCGGACCGCGATCATCAGCCATGCGCCGCCCCAAACCTGAACGTGACTTTGATTTGGGTTTAGCGTACCTTCCGACCAAGGCGCACGGGACCTCACCCCCAGGAGGAGCAGATGTCGGTCAGCCAGACGGTCATCACCGTCGGAGTGCACGTGCTGGACGTGCACGTTCTCCCGGTCGAGGCCATCCCGGAGGGGCAGGGAGCGGCCCTGGTCGAGCAGATCCGGTTCAGCCCCGCCGGCACGGCCGCGGGCACGTCCGTCACGCTGGCCAAGCTCGGCGCGACGGTCCGCACGGCGGGCGCGGTGGGCGCGGACCCGATCGGCGACCTGCTGCTGGGGATGCTCGCCGGGCACGGGGTCGACACCTCGCTGGTGGTGCGCCGCGACGAGGTGCAGACCTCGGCCTCGGTCCTGCCGATCCGCCCCGACGGCAGCCGGCCGGCCTTCCACGTCCCGGGCGCCAACCTCGCCTACGGCGCCGACGACGCGCCGTATGCGGAGCTCGCCCAGGCGACCCACGTGCACCTCGGCGGCCCTGAGCTGATGGGCGGCGAGAACGCGGCGAAGATCCTGGCCGCCGCGCGCTCGGCCGGCGCGGTCACCTCCGCCGACCTGCTCGCGCCGGGCGATCCCGGCATCCTCGAGTGGATCGCGCCCGCCCTGCCGTACCTGGACTTCCTGCTGCCCAACGACGACCAGGTGCGCGCGCTCACCGAGACCGACTCGCTGGAGGACGGGGCCCGGGCGTTGATCGCGCGCGGCGTCGGCAGCGTCGTGGTCACCCGGGAGGCACGGGGCGCCCTGATCGTCACCGCGGACGAGGCCATCGCGGTGCCCGCGTTCGCGGTGGCGGTCGTCGACACCACCGGCTGCGGCGACGCGTTCTCGGCGGGGTTCCTGCGCGGCATCGCCCTGGGCCGCACCCTGCCGGCGGCCGCCGTGCTCGGCTGCGCGGCGGCGGCCCTGGTGGCCCAGGGTCTCGGCACCGACCACGGCCAGTTCGACCTCGCCGCCGCGGACGCGTTCGCCGCGGCGACACCGACCCTCGCGACGGCCTGACGGTCTCTCCCGCGGCCGGCCGTCATCGGCTGAGCACGCTGACGGCCTCCTCCGCGGGCGGTCGGCGGGCCACCGGGCGCCGGAACGAGAAGACCAGGGACCGCTGGACGAGGAAGCTCGCGGCGAACAGGGACATCTCGGTGAGCAGCTTCGCGGCGAGCACCGAGCCGGTCAGGGTCGTCAGCGCCTGCAGCAGGACGACGTTCAGCAGCAGGAGCAGACCCGCGAGCGCGGCGTAGCGCAGCGCCGAGCCCGGCCGCGCCGCCGGGTTCGTGCGGGAGCCGAAGACGTACGCGCGGTTGACGGCGTAGTTGCCGGTGGCGCTGATCAACCGGGCGGCGACGGCCGACAGCGCCAGGTTGCCGGTCAGCGCGACCAGCGTCAGCAGCGCCACCGTGTCCACGGCGAAGGCGAGCAGGGAGGACATCGAGAAGGCCAGCAGCGGACGGTAGACACGCACGGAGTCACGGATCGGGCGGAAGTGCGAGGACTCGTTGTCCCGCAGATAGACCGTCGCGATCTCGACCTCGGCGATCGGCAGCCGCTCGCGGGCGGCCCGCAGCAGCAGGCGCTGCTCGTATTCGAAGCGGTCGCCGCCGACGCGGCCCAGCCACGGCAACATCCATGCCGGGTACGCCCGCAGCCCGGTCTGAGTGTCCATCAGCCGCACGCCGGTGACCAGCCGGAACGCCGCGCTCGTGACGGCGTTGCCGAAGCGGCTGCGGGCCGGCACCGCACCGGTGAAGCGGCGGCCGCCGAGCACCATCGCGGCACCGGAGACCTCGACGTGCCGGGCGACCGCCTCGATGTCGTCGGGGCGGTGCTGGCCGTCGCTGTCGGCGCAGACCACGTCCCGTCCCGGATACCGGTCCCGGATGAAGGCGAAGCCGGTGCGCAGGGCGTGCCCCTTGCCGCGGTTGCGCTCCGACGTGAGCACCTCGGCGCCCAGGTCGCGCACCCGGGTGAAGACCCCGGCGTAGCGGGGCCCGCTGCCGTCGTCGACGACCACGACGGTGTGCTGCCCGAGGCGGCGGACCAGCTCGACGAGGGTGCCGCCGGGCTCGTAGGCCGGGATCAGGACGATCATCCGGCCACGTACAGGATGTCGCTGGTGCCCCGCTCTTCGCCCTTGCCGAGCGGATTGTTGACCAGCCCGCCGTTGAAGATCATGGCGGACGAACCGCCACCGTCGAGGTTGTACGCCAGCTTCGCGCCGCGGTCGACGAAGATCTGGGCGAACTCGCTCATCGTCACGCCCCGGCTGTAGCCGGCGCTGCGGCCGTCCACGACCACGAAGAGCAGGTGGTTGTCGCCGACGATGCCGACGCCGGTGCGGGGCTGCCGGCCCTGCACGGAGTGGTTGCCGAAGTTGGTGTCGATCTCGACCGTGTCGATGCCGTTGAGCACCTTGCCGTCCTGCACGAGCCCGGGCCCGAAGGACAGGGTGTGCCACACCCCGTCGGCGATCAGGGCGGCGGCGCTGGTGGTGGTCTCGTCGTAGAGCCGGGCGGAACCGTCGGTCAGGAAGGCGAGACCCTGGCGGGCGCCCTTGTCGCGGAAGACCACGCCGTTGCGGATGACGATGCCGGTGTCCCGAAAACCGTAGTAGTCACCGTTGATCGCCAGCACCGCGCCCACGCTCTCGGCGATCTCGGACGGGTTCGCGATGATGTTCTGGCCGAACTCGTCGTCGGCGAACGCCGAGCGCATGATCGTCGCGTCGGTGACCGTCACGTCGGCGACGAAGTAGGTGACCTGGCTGTCGCCCGTACCGGTCACCACGGTCTGGATCTTGATCTTCGCGGTGTCGCTGGTGTAACCGGTCGCCGTGCCGGTGCCGGACGAGTCCGCCTCGGCGACCGTGACGTTCGACGCGGTCCGCGCGGACGCCTCGGCGACCTCGACGTGGTCGATGACGTAGCGGTTCAGCGCCCAGGCGCCGCCGCCTCCGCCCGCGAGGACCACGGCGCCGAGGCCCCCGGTCAGGGCCCGGCGCCGGCTGATCAACGGCCGGCGGGTGATCTCTGCATGCTGTCGGCTGCTCACACCGGTCAGTGAAGCGACGTTCCTTGTGACTCCGCTGTGGTGCGGCTTTGTCCCCCGCGTGAGCGCACCTTTGACCCCCGCGTGAGCGCACCGGCAGCGGGGCACCGTCTGGTCGCATTCGGCAGGTATCGTCATAGATCGGCACCGATGATCGGGAGGCACGATGACCCAGGACGTGCGGTCGGACTTCTCCGACCCGGCCTTCCAGGCCGATCCCCACCCGGAGTACGAGCGCTGGCGCCGGGAGACCCCGGTCCGCCGGGTGCTGCTCCCCAGCGGCATGACGGCCTGGCTGGTGACCCGGTACGAGGACGCCCGCCAGGCCCTCAGCGACCCCCGGCTGTCCAAGGCGATCCAGTGGGGCGAAGACGCGGACCCCATCGCCGCCGCCACGTCGCGGCACATGCTCTCGGCCGACCCGCCGGATCACACCCGGTTGCGGCGCCTGGTGTCCAGTGCCTTCACCGCGCGCCGGATCGAGGCGCTGCGCCCGCGGATCGAGCAGATCACCGACGAACTGCTGGCGGCGATGACCGGCCGCGACCGGGTCGACCTGATCGACGCCTTCGCGTTCCCGCTGCCTATCCAGGTGATCTGCGAGCTGCTCGGCGTGCCCGCCACCGACCGGGACAGCTTCCGCGCCTGGACGACCATCATCGTCAGCGGCACCCCGACCCGTGACCAACTGCCCGGCGCCATGCAGGCGATGGCGTCCTACATCCGCGAGCTGATCGCCGAGCGGCGCACGCACGGCGGCGACGACCTGCTGTCCGGCCTCATCGAGGTCCGCGACGCCGGCGACAAGCTGTCCTCCGACGAACTGTCCTCGATGGTCTTCCTGCTGCTCATCGCCGGCCACGAGACCACGGTCAACCTGATCGGCAACGGCGTCCACCTGCTGCTGGCCGAGCGTTACCGGTGGGAGCGGCTGCGCACCGACCCGGCCCTGCTGCCGAGCGCGATCGAGGAGTTCCTGCGCTACGAGGGGCCGGTCGAGACGTCCACCTACCGGTTCGCCACCGAGGACCTGGAGATCGGCGGCACCGCGATCCGGGCCGGCGACCCCGTACTGGTGTCACTGCTCGCCGCGGACCGCGACGAGAGCCGCTTCCCGGACCACGACGAGCTACGGCTCGACCGCGCGCAGAACCCGCACCTCGCCTTCGGCCACGGGATCCATTACTGCCTCGGCGCGCCACTGGCCAGGTTGGAGGCGCAGGTCGCCTTCGGCAAGCTGCTGGCCCGCTTCCCGGACCTGGAGCTCGCCGGGCCCGCGGACAGGCTGACCTGGCGCCCGGGCTACCTCATCCGCGGCCTGCACGACCTGCCGGTCCGGCCCGGCGCCGCCGCCCGATCCTGAGGCGTGACACCCTGAAGCTTGCCGACCGGGAGGGCGACGATGGCACTCACGATGACAAAGGAAGAACGAGAGGCGTTTCTGGCCGACGTTCATGTGGCCGTCATCAGCGTTGCGGAAGACGGCTATGGGCCGCTCGTGGTTCCGATTTGGTATTCCTACGAGCCGGGCGGCGAGGTGCGAATCATAACCGGCCGGACGTCGCGAAAGGGGAAGCTGCTGGAGCGCGCGGGGCGGTTCAGCCTATGCGTGCAAACGGAAACGCTGCCATATAAGTACGTCAGCGTGGAGGGCCCGATCGTCTCGATCGAAGCAGTAGACCTTGAGCGCGATGGGCGGCCCCTCGCGCACCGTTATTTCGGCACCGAACTGGGCGACCAATACATCGAGGACACCCGGGACGAGGTCGGAAACGTGCTTTTTCGTATGCGGCCAGAACGATGGCTCACCGTCGACTACGCGAAGCATCCCCGGTCATCATGACAGCAAGCTGTATGTACTTGAGCACGAACCGGGCGAACTCGAGCGGCGCCCACGACGGGGTCCACGTGTTCAACGGCTACGTCGCGGCCTAGCGCACCCGACCCGGTCAGGGGACGCGGGCAACGGCTGAGTAGAGGGCGGCGAAAGCGTCCGGCGATCGAGGCCCCGACTCGTCGTCCGGGCGCCAGTCGGAGACCAGGGTGATCCCCGGCTCGACCAGCTCCAGGCCGGTGAAGAACCGCTCGAACTCCTCGCGGCTGCGAGGCTGGAACTGCTCCCCGGTCCGCTGCTGCTCCTGGTTCAACCTCGCCACCACCGGCTCCGGGAGCGGATCGTAGGTGACGTGCGACATCGCCAGATAGCTGCCCGATGGCAGCGCCGCCAGGAGCTGGCGCACGATGTCGTGCGGCTTCCGCTCGTCGGTGACGAAATGCATGACGGCCAGCAACAGCAGACCGACCGGCTTTTTCAGGTCGAGCGCGGCTTGCAGGTCGATGTCGTTCAGGATCGCCTGCGGGTCGCGCAGGTCGGCGTCGACGTACTCGGTGGTGCCTTCCGGGGAACTGGTCAACAGCGCCCGCGCGTGGGTCAGGACCAGCGGATCGTTGTCGACGTAGACGATCCTGGACTCCGGCGCGATGCCCTGCGCGACCTGGTGCACGTTCGGCCTGGTCGGCAGGCCGGTGCCGATGTCCAGGAACTGGCGCAGCCCGGCCTCGCGCGTCAGGAAGCGCACCGCTCGGCGCAGGAACGCCCTGTTCGCCAGCACCGAGGTCTTGACACCGGGGTGCGCGGCCACCAGCCGGTCACCCGACTCCCGGTCGGCCGCGTAGTTGTCCTTCCCGCCCAGCAGGTAGTCGTACCGCCGGGCCGGGTGGCACTCGTTGATGTTGAGAACCTCGGACAAGTCTTGAGTCCTGTCGGACTGATCCACCATAGCCAGTCATCGTAGCGATGCTCTGACTGGTAGGGCGAGGGGTGGGAGCGGCCGGTCCGAGCCGCAGCGCCGGCCGGCGACGATGCGCCCGTGCACAAGCGGCCGGACACCGGCTTTCCGGACCGCCATCCAGGCCTACCGGGGCCTCCTCACGCCGAGACCATCAAGGAGCTGAGCACCGTCCAACCGCCGAGATTCGCATCAGCCATCAGTCATCCGTGCGCCGCGGGCGGCTCGGGCGACTCCCAGATCCGGGCGAATTCGTCGGCCACCCCGGGCCGGCTCCAGATCACCCGAAGACCGTCCTCAACCGATTCGATCCCCTCGGCCAAGGAACCGGAGACGACGAATTCGTGCGGGATCACCCGACCGGCCCGGTCTTTCCGGCCCAGCGGGTCCGGGAAACGCAGCGCCACCCGCGCGCCCACGCGGTGGCAGATTTCCGGGCCGTCCCCGGCACCCGCGAAGGCGGCGTCGTATTCCGGGAGCGGATCCTCGAATCCCGCGGTCAGGAGAAACCGGAAGCCCCAGCTTCGCCCGCGAGTGGCCCAGATGAGGCTCATCGCAGGCTCCGGAGCAGGACCCGCTTTTCCTCGCCCTTGACCAGGTCCATCCGGAAACCGGTCAGCGTGGCGGTGAGGTACTCATGTTTGGCCAGCGCCTCGGTGTTCATGTCCCCGAGTTTGTCCCCGGCCAGCCTGGCCGCGGCGCTCACGAGATCAGGACCGATGACGGTCATCAGCCGGCCGAATGGGCCGGGCAGCGAGATGCCCTTGCGTCCGATCAGCCCGGCGGCCAGGCTCCCGGCGCCGGCCAGCAGATTCTCGACCACTTTCCCAGGGATCTGCCGCATCTGGGACCACCGGACGTGTCGCTCGAACGGGAGCATGGCGGCCAGCGGGAGGATCAGCTCCAGACCGACCCGCTCGGTCACCTCGATCCGGCCCGCCTCGAACTTCGCCGACGACAGCAGCACGAAATCCTCACCCACCGACAGCGCGTCGCTGGCCTCGACCAGCCCGGCGAGCACCTTCCGCAGCTCGTCCATCTCATCGCAGGCCTTCTCGATGAGCAGATCCCGGAACGTGAACACGTCCATGTCCGGCAGCAGATCGGCCTTCGACAGCGCCATCACCCAGATCCGCGGGAACTCGACGAGCGGCTTGCCGTCTGCCAGCAGGTCATCTTTGAGCAACACCAGCGAGTTGCGGAAATTGGACAGCAACGACTTGAGATACCGCTCCTCCTCGCCGGCGTTGTCCAGCAACCGCTGACCGTCCACCAGCAGGAGCGCGACGTCGGAACTCAGCAGCGACTTGAAGGTGTCGCTCCGGCGCTGGGCCTCCTCCGGCCCGCTCACGCCCTGCTCGAACCAATCCCCCGGATAGTCGTGCCAGATGAGGCGCATGGCGTCGAACGGTCTGGCCTTCATCGTCGCGGCATCGGAGTCGTCCCGCAGCTTGACCGAGAAAGAGTAGGACGTGGCGGAGAAGCGGTTCGCCACGGGCAGCCGCGCGCTATTCCTCATGCCGAGAAAATTCCGATGCAGCCGAGCACCCTGGCCGATATCCTCCGCCACGACGTGGAACAGACTCCGCTGCAGATACTGCGGCTCTTGCGTGGCTCCGTAGAACGAGGAGAGCAAGACGGTCTTACCACTGCCGCTCTCACCGAACACCGCAATGTGCTGCTCCAGGACTCTGCTCAGTTGCATATCCGGATCCTACGCAAGCCGGCATCCCGAAACCCGCGCATCCACCCGGGGAGCGCCCGGGAAACGGCCGGAGAACCCGTCAGAAGACAGTCGATATCCGCCGTGCTACCACGAAAAGGGACGGCCCTCGGCGACACCGCCCGGACCACCGGCGAGATCACCCTGCGCCGTCTTCAACCGGTATCTGGCGCCGGGAATCAGCTTGGGCAAGGTCTCCAAGGTCCTGCATCTCAAACGGCCGCACCTCTTCCCTATCCTGGACTCGCGAGTGACCCGCGCCTATCGCAAGCCGGCCGAGGAAGCGGCGGCCCTGCATCCTGGGCGCGGACACCGGCGCATGTACTGGGCCGCCGTACGGAACGACGTCGTCGCGCCCGCCAACGCCTCCGCGCTCGCGTCGCTGCGCGGTCTGCTGCGGGGCGACGCCGACGAGCGGGTCCGGCAGGTCGCACAGCTGAGCGACGTTCGCCTGCTCGACATCCTGACGTGGCAGCCGTGAGCCGCCGGAATCAGTGCTCCCCGGCGGCGGCGTTGGCCTGGTAGCGGCGGATGTATTCCTCGGCGTCCGCCGGCATCGGGTCGCCCTCGTTGGCCGCATACCAGATCTCGTTCTCCAGCCAGAAGCGGTAGAGGAACGATTCGAAGGACTCGCCGCAGAACTCGACCTCGCCGCCCTCGGTGCAGTCGTCCTCCGGGCCGCCGTAGAAGTCCATCGAGGAGACGACCGCGTGGCCGGTCGCGGTGACGTAGAGATACCAGTACAGGCAGCCCTGCTGGTCGGCGAGAAAGCGGATCAGGTGGCCGTCAGCTCCCGGCGCCCGCACGGGCACCGGGCCGACGCTGATGTAACAGGCCGTGCACGAGCGGATCTTGCTCTGCAGCAGCGGCGAACGCAGGAAGTCGAGGAAGACCGCCGGCAGGGTCAGGCCGAGCCGGTCGCAGGCGGCTGCCAACTCGGGCAGCTCGGCGGCCGGCTCCGTGCCGATGCTCCATTCCTCAGGCGTCGGTTGATCGGCGAGCCAGGTCAGCTCCCCGGTCAGCTCGCGCGGGATCGGGGGAAGAACCGCGAAGTCGTACCGGCCGTAGGTGGCCACCGCCGGGCGGGCGGACACTCCCGCCGACTCCAGGCCGAACGCCCACCAGTAAGGACGAAAAGGCGAATCCTGTGCCCGCACGCGAACCTCCCGCTTGCCGATTTCCGCAGCAAGATACCGCCCGGGTACGACATCCGCCGAGGACGACGACGCCGCTCAGACCTCGGGCAGACCGAACGCATCCTCCGCGATCTCATACCAGCGCCCGCCGATGTTCTGCACCTGGGTGATCTCGATCAAGGCCGCCACGGCGTTCATCTCGTCGATGGGCCGCTGCGGCCGGCTCCCCAGCAACACGGTCGGCTGATCGCGATCGCGCGACCGGCGACCCCAATACCACCGGTGCGGCACGGCCGGACCCTGAGCCAACCTGACCGCGACGTATTCACAGAGCGCTTTGAACGCACGGTACTTGCGGTAATCGAGGCGCCGCCGCTCCTGGTCCCCGGGACGGTCCACCGACGTCGGCTGCGCCTTCCAGCTCAAGGCCTGGCCGCTGCGCATCGCCTCGCGCAACGATTGGGCGCCCTGACGGAAGGATGCGAGCAGCAACCTGTCCTGTTCACTGGTGGCGTATTCCGCCGCCAGCTTCACCAGGATCGACTCGAACCCGCCCTCGGCCGCCTCGGCGTCGCGGAGCAGAGCCCAGGCTGTCGGATCCGTGGCGGGAAAGGCACGGATGCCGGACGGCGCAGCCTTGAGGTAGACGTCCCACATCTTCCAGGCGGCGAAGAACTTGCCGTAGCACTCGTAGAACGACTTGAGAGCGGCGAGGTCGGACTCGCGCTGCCGCTTGACCTCGTCCCAGCCGTAGGTGATCCGGGTCCCGATGAACCAGGCCAGGACCGCCGTCAGCACCACGGAGACGACAGCCGCGATGACTGGCACGTTGACTCGCCTCCGAGCAGCAGAGATTCCGCACGACGCCGGCGCCCGTACCCCGTCAGGCTATTGACCCGGGACGCTGATCGCCACGCGATAACCCGGTGGCGCGAGAGCTGCCGCCGCGACACGATCGAGGGCGTGCTGATGATTCTCACCCCACCGCTGCGGGAGTATCGCCGTCCCGGGCCGGTGTTCTTCCGCGGCGGGCCGCCGCCCCGCTACGAGCCGCCACGCGAGCCGGAGCCGCTGCGCCGCCGCCGCCGGCGCCAGCGCTATCTGCCGGGCCACGCGCGATTCACCAGGGTCGCGCAGCGCGTCCGGCGCCCGCTACGCCGACGCGGCTGACACGTCACGCCACCGGTCGGCTCGGCGGTGCCCCATCGACGTCGTAACGACGCCGTTCTATGATCTTGGCTCCGGAGGTGGATGGACGCCCTCCGCGTCGCTGCGAGAGGATCCACGTGCCGCGTTACCCCGTGCTGACCTGTTTCGGCCTCACCGTGCTCACGACCATCTCGGTGGGCGTGCTCGCCACGCCGGCTCTGGGCGCGCCCGCGGGTGTCGTCACCGTCGCGGAGAAGACCAAGGTGCAATACAAGGCCGCGAAGGGCAAGCAGAACAAGGTCGTCGTCACCCGCTCCGGGCGCACCGTCACGATCGACGACAAGGTAGCGATCCAGGCCGGCAAGGGCTGCAAGAAGATCAAGGGCGACAAGACCAAGGTGCGCTGCACGCTGCCGAAGGCGCCGACCAGGGTGCGGATCTACACGTACGACCGCAACGACTCCGTGGTGAACAAGACCGACCTGCCGATGACCGCGGACGGTGGCACCGGCAACGACTCGCTGACCGGAGGGCCCCGCGGCGACCGCCTGCACGGCGGCACCGGGACGGACCGGCTCTACGGCCGGGGCGGCAAGGACTACCTCGACGGCCGCAACGGCAACGACCTGATCCACGGCGGCGACGGCGGCGACACGATCCACGGCTGGCTGGGCCACGACACCCTGCACGGCGGCAACGGTAACGACGACCTCTTCGGCGAGGAAGGCAACGACAAGATTTACGGTGGAGCCGGCCAGGACGACCTGAACGGCTACCAAGGCCGCGACCGCCTCGACGGCGGCGCAGGCGACGACTGGCTCATCGGCGACGTGTACTCCGACGGCACGGCCGCCGACGTCCTCCTCGGCGGCCCCGGATCGGACGAGGTCAACTACGGCGACTACGAGAAAGCCATCACCGTCGACCTGGACGGTTCCCGGCGCGACGACGGCCTGGCCGGCGAACACGACACCGTCGGCGCCGACGTCGAGAAGATCTACGGTGGCTCCGGCAACGACGGGCTCACCGGCAACGGCGCGGACAACAGAATCATGGCGGACAACGGCAACGACATCGTCTACGGCGGTGCGGGCAACGACGAGCTGTACGGCCTGGAGGGCCGCGACAAGGTCTACGGTGGCCCCGGCGACGACTGGCTCGACGGCGACGACCTCCCGGCAGTAGCGGACCGGCTCGACGGCGGCGCCAACGGACCCCTGGGCGACGAATGCCACCCCAGCAGACACGACACAGTGGTCGGCTGCGAACGCTGACCCGGCAGCCATGAGGATCGCCGGCGGCACGTAGGCTCAGTTCGCCGTGCCGTCGGACCAGCCGTCCCGGCGTCCGGGTGATCCCGAACACCCTGGAACCGCCTGGTCGCGTGGCTTGGCAGGATGGACGTCATGAAGCTGCATGAGCGGATCGACGGACGGTTGCGGGAGTTCATCGACGCGCAGGCGATGTTCTTCGTCGCCACCGCGCCCGCCGGGCCGGACGGGCACGTCAACCTCTCCCCCAAGGGCATGGGCGGCACGTTCGCGGTGCTCGGTGAGCACCGGGTGGCATACCTGGACTATCACGGCAGCGGCGCGGAGACGATCGCGCACCTGAAGGAGAACGGCCGGATCACGCTGATGTTCTGCGCCTTCCAGGGCCCGCCGAACATCGTGCGACTGCACGGCCGGGGACGGGCCGTGCCGATCACCGACCCGGAGCACGCCGAGCTGGCGCGGCACTTCCCGGCCGCGCCGGACCGGCACGGGGTGCGCTCGATCATCGACGTCGACGTGCACCGGGTCAGCGACTCCTGCGGCTACTCGGTGCCGCTGATGACCTACGAGGGCGACCGCGACCTGCTGCTGCGGTGGAACGACCGGAAGACCGACGCGGACCTCGCGGAATACCGCCGGGTGCGCAACGGCGTCAGCATCGACGGCCTGCCGATCTTCGCCACGCCGGAGCCCTGACCGACGCCGCAGCCCTGACCCACGCCGCAGCCCTGACCGACCCCGCAGCCCTGACCCACGCCGCAGCCCTGACCCACGCCGCAGCCCTGACCGACGCCGCAGCCCGCCGTCACAGCGCGCAGGTGTTGGCCAGGTCCCCGGATGCCGGGCGGGCCACGGTGTGGCTGGGCGGCGGCGCGATCCGGCGCTCGGTCCAGCCGGTCAGCGCGGTGAAGGCGGTGCGGAAGCACGGCAGGATCGGGCGCAGCCGGTCGGGATAGGCGTCGTACAGGCCGTCGACGTGGTTGCCGCCCTCGACGCGGTAGTAGCGAAACGGCCGGTCGCCGACCATCCGCGCGTACACGTCGGAGTCCTCGGTGATCGGCAGCAGGGTGTCCAGGGTGCCGTGCAGCGTGATCAGCGGCCGCTGGATGCGCCCGGTCAGCGCGATCCGGGCGATCGCCGCGCGCACCGCCGCGGGCCGGGTCGCGTAGTCGTAGTCGGCGTCGCAGGCCGGGGTGCCGGAGGCGCAGAACGGGGTGCCCGCCTCGGCCGGACCGTCGTAGCCGGGGTCCAGTTCCTCGCGGTAGATGCGCTGGGTCAGGTCCCAGTAGACCCGGTAGTGGTATTCCCGGAGGAACTCCGACCCGGGTGCGAAACCATCCGCACCCCGGGGGTACGCCCGTAGCGCCGGCGGCAGGAACGTCAGCAGGTGGGGCTTGCGGGGATGCCAGAGGGTGCCCTCCCAGTCGACCCGCCGTCGTACAGCTCGGGGTGGTTCTCCAGCTGCCAGCGCACCAGGTAGCCGCCGTTGGACAGGCCGGCCGCGTAGGTGCGCCGGGGCCGGTGGCCGTACCGCTGCTTGACCGCCGCCCGGGCCGCCCGGGTGAGCTGGGTGACGCGCTGGTTCCACTCCGCGATCGCGTCGCCGGGGCGGATGCCGTCGCGGTAGAACGTCGCGCCGACGTTGCCCTTGTCGGTCGCGGCGAACGCGTAGCCCTGGGCCAGCACCCAGTCGCCGATCGCGAAGTCGTTGGCGTACTGCTCGCGGACGCCCGGCGAGCCGGCCACCACCAGGCCGCCGTTCCAGCGGTCGGGCAGCCGGAGCACGAACTGCGCGTCATGGTGCCAGCCGCGCGTCGGGTTGAGCATGCCTGTCATGCTCCGGCGCGCCCGTCGCCGGGGCCATGGGCCCGGACCACACTGTTCGCCGGCGGGTTGTGGGTGCCGGGGCTGCCGGTGCGCAGCCGGTGCAGGCGCAGGGCGAGCTGCAGTTCGAGGCTGCGGTCGGGGTGCTGCCAGCCGGCGCCGAGCACCTGGGCGATCCGGGCGATCCGCTGGGTCACCGTGTTGACGTGCACGTGCAGCGCCTCGGCCGCCCGGACCGCGTTGGCGCCGGCCTCGAAGTAGGACTCCAGGGTCCGCACCAGGGCGCTGCCGCGCCGCCGGTCGTATTCCAGCAGCGCGCCGAGGGTGTCGGCGACGAACGCGCCCACGTCCCGGTCGGCGCCGACCAGCAGGCCGACGAAGCCCAGCTCCGCGGCGCTGGCGCCGTCGCCGGCCCGGCCCAGCGCGAGCAGTGCCGAGGCGCAGCGCTGCGCCTCGGCGTAGACGCCGGGCACCTGCTGCGGCCCGGCGACCGGTCCCGCGCCTCCCCCGGTCACCGGTACGCCGAGGTAGCCGCCCAGGTCGCGGGCCATCCGGCGGGCCGCGTCCCCGGGATGGTCCCCGCCGACGAGCAGGGTCACGCCGTCCTCGCGCTGGGCGGCCAGCCCGCCGCAGGCCGCCGCTTGCGCGGCGCTCCACTGGGCGGCCCGTTCGCGGTGCCGGGGCGGGCAGGTCAGCACGACCAGCACGTGTGCGGCGTCGAGGTCGACGCCGAGCCGCCGGGCTCGCTGCCGTACCGTCACCGGGTCTTCGACGCCGCGGCTGAGCAGGTCCTCGAGCAACTCGCCGCGGACCCGGCCCTCGGCCTGGGCCAGGCTGCGGCGGAACAGCAGCAGCAGCGAGGTGACCACCCCGGCGCGTTCCAGGATGCGGGTGTCGGTCTCGCTCAGTTCGCCGGGAGCGTGCAGGACGAGCGTGCACAGCGCCTCGCTGCCGGCGCCCGCGGCCAGCACCCAGTGCTCGCCGTGGCGGGTGGCCCGGCCGAGCCCGTTGCCGGTCACGGCCGTACCGGCGAGCGAGGCGACCTCGGCGATGGCGCCGACCGCGGCGAGGCGGTGCCCGTCGGCGTCCAGGATGGCCAGCTCGCCGCCGAGCACCTCGGCGACGACGGCGGCGAGGTCGTCCAGGTCGCCGCCGCGCAGGATCACCTCGGTCATCCGGTCGTGCGCCTCCGCCGCGCGTTCCAGGGATTCGCTGTGCCGGCGCACGACGGTGTTGACCGCGCCGAGCTCCGCCAGGGCGGCCCGGGTCTCGCCGAGCAGCCGGGTGTTGTCCAGCGCGACGGAGGCGTGCGCCGCGAGCGAGCCGAGCAGCGTCACCTCCTGGCGGGTGAACGGGCGCGCGCTGCGGTTGGCGGCGAACAGCACGCCCAGCACCCGGGTGCCCAGCCGCATCGGCACGCCGAGGATCGCGACCAGGCCTTCCTCGGTGACGCCGCTGTCGATCTCGTCAGTGTGCTGGAAGCGGGCGTCGGCGGCGTAGTCGGCGGTGACGTAGGGCGCGGCGGTCTGCGCGACCAGGCCGCCCAGCCCGTCGCCCAGGGGCAGCCGCAGCTGCTGGAAGCGGGCCGACACCGAGCCGTAGGTGACCCGCATGTAGGTGTCGCCGCGCTCGGTGTCGTTGAGGGTCATGTAGGCCACGTCGGCGTCGAGCAGCTCGCGGGCCCGGCGCACGATCGCCTCCAGCACGGCGTCGATCTCGCGCAGGGTGGCCAGGTCGCCGACGGTGTCGACCAGGGCGCTCAGCTCGGCCTCGCGCCGGCGCCGCCGTTCCAGCAGGGCCCGGACCCGCAGGGCGAGCGCCTTGAGCTCGTCCAGCTCCGCCAGCTCAGCCGGCGGGCTGCCCTGGGCGCGGGCCTCCAGCAGCGGCCGTTCGAACTCGACGGCCGCCGCCTCGCGCAGGAGCAACTCCAGGAAGACGCTGCTCAATGCGCCGTCCATCCGCCGTCCAGCACCATCGAGGCGCCGGTGATGAAGGAGGCCGGCGGCGAGCACAGGTACGCCACCAGCTCGGCGACCTCCGCCGGCTCGACCAGCCGCTTGACGGCCACCGGCGCCAGCATCACCTCCTCGAGGACTCTGCGGGGCTCCATGCCGTGGCTGGCCGCCTGGGCGGCGATCTGCGCCTCCACCAGCGGGGTGCGCACGTACGCGGGGTTGACGCAGTTGGAGGTGACCCCGTGCGGCGCGCCCTCCAGCGCGATCACCTTGGACAGGCCCTCCAGGCCGTGCTTGGCCGACACGTACGCCGCCTTGTACGGCGAGGCGCGCAGCCCGTGCACCGAGGACACGTTGACGATGCGGCCCCAGCCCTGGGCGTACATGTGCGGCAGGCAGCGGCGCACCAGCCGGAACGGCGCCTCCAGCATCAGCCGCAGGAGCAGCGAGAACGTCTCCGGCGGGAACTCGTGCAGCGGCGCGACGTGCTGCGAACCGGCGTTGTTGACCACGATGTCCATGGCCGGGTCGAGCCGGTCGACCGCGGCCAGGTCGGACAGGTCCACGGTCTGCGCGCTGCCGCCGATCTCGGCCGCGACCCGGGCGGCCGCGTCGCCGTCGCGGTCCAGCACGATCACCCGGGCCCCGGCGCGGGCCAGCCGGATGGCGCAGGCCCGGCCGATGCCGCCGGCGCCGCCGGTGACCACCGCCGTGCGCCCGGCCAGGACCTCCTGCGGGATGGTGTCCATGCTGCCCTCTCAGCGCGCGGTCGTGGACGGTGTGCGGGTCGGGACCGCCTCGGCGGCGGCGGGCGGCGGCTCTCCCCCGCGGCGCAGGGCCCGGCCGGCGGCAGCGCCCAGCTGCCGGCCCGCGCCCCACAGGCCCTGCCGGAACAGCAGCACCACCAGCACGAAGACGGTCCCGGTGACGATGCCGATGCCGTTGAAACCCGAGGTGGACAGGTAGTCCTCGAGCTGCACCACGAGCGCGGCGCCCAGGGCGCTGCCCCAGAGCGAGCCGATCCCGCCCAGCACGACCATCATCACGGCTTTGCCGGAGGTGGTCCAGTTGACCTCCTGCAGCGAGGCGAAGCCGTGGCTGATCGCGAACAGGCCGCCGGCCAGGCCGGACAGCGCCGCCGACAGCACGAACGCGAGCAGCTTGTAGCGCTCGACCGGGTAGCCGATGGCCCGGGCCCGGGCCGGGTTGTCCCGGATGGCGACCAGCACGTGCCCGAACGGCGAGTGCACGATGCGCCACAGTCCCCAGAGCCCGAGCAACACGATCGGCAGCCCGGCGTAGTAGAAGACGAACGGGTCGCTCAGGTCGAGGCCGAACAGCTCGCGCGGGATGCCCTGCAGCCCGTTCTCGCCGCCGGTGACCGAGCGCCACTGGTTGGCGATGAAGTAGATCATCTGGGCGAAGGCCAGGGTGACCATCGCGAAGTAGATGCCGCTGTTGCGCACGCAGAGATAGCCGATCGGCGCCGCCAGCGCGGCGGCCAGGATCGCGCCGCCCAGCACGGCCACCGGGAACGGCAGTCCGCTGTGGATGGCGATCAGCCCGGCGGCGTAGGCCGAGGTGCCCCAGAAGGCGGCGTGGCCGAAGGAGAGCAGGCCGGTGTAGCCGAGCAGCAGGTCCAGCGCGGCGGCGAACAGGGCCCAGCTGGCGATGTCCATGGCCACCGGCGGGTAGATCAGCCAGGGCAGGGCCAGGGCCAGCAGCAGGCCGGCGGCGAGCAGCAGGTAGCGCAGCGGGCGGCGCCCGGCCGGCTCGGTGTGGCGCAGGAACATCCGGATCACGTGCGGGCCTCCTCGCGGCCGAACAGCCCGGCGGGTCGCCACAGCAGCACCCCGGCCATGATGATGAAGATCAGCGTCTGGGACAGCGCCGGTACGTAGAGGTTGCCCAGCGACTGCACCAGGCCGATGCCGAAGCCGGCCAGCACCGAGCCGAAGACCGAGCCCAGCCCGCCGATCACCACCACGGCGAAGACCGCGATGATCACCTCGGCGCCCATCAGCGGGTTGACCGCCCGCATCGGCGCCGCCAGCACCCCGGCCAGGCCGGCCAGCGCCACCCCGAAGGCGAAGACCGGGGTGACCCAGCGGCCCACGTTGACCCCGAGCGCCCGGGTCAGCTCCGGGCGCTCGGTCGCGGCCCGCACCACCATGCCGACCCGGGTCCGGGTCAGGATCAACCAGACCGCGACGCAGAGCACGATCGCCGCGGCGAGCACGAAGACCTGGTACGCCGGGTAGTCGAACAATCCGAGGTCGAGGGAGCCGGACAACTCGGCGGGGCGGGGATACGGCTGGGACTGCACCCCGTACTCGCGCTTGACCAGGTCTTGGAGCACCAGGGTGAGCCCGAAGGTCAGCAGGAAGTTGTACAGCGGGTCGAACGGGACCAGCCGCCGGATGAGCGTGCGTTCCAGCAGCGCGCCGAACAGGAACAGCAGCGCGGGAACGCCGAACAGCGCCGCCCAGAACGGCACGCCGAACTCGGCGAGCGCGAGGTAGGCGCCGAACGCGCCCAGCATGAAGAACGCGCCGTGGGCGAAGTTGACCACGCCCAGCATGCCGAAGATGACCGCCAGCCCCAGCGCCAGCAGCGCGTAGAAGCCGCCGCTGACCAGGCCGTTGAAGCACTGCTGCAGGAAGCCGCTCACAGCGCGCAGCCACCCGCGCCGGCCGGCCGGAACGCCTCCGCCGCCGGGATGGTGCGCAGGATCTTCTCGTAGTCCCACGCGGTCCTGACCTCGCTCTTGGGCTTCACCTCGGCCAGGTAGACGTCGTGGATGACCCGGTGGTCCTCGGCGCGGATCGTGGCGTTGCGGGCGAACACGTCGTCGTACGAGTAGCCCTCGAGCTTGCCGACCACGGCGTCGGACGCATCGGTGCCGGCGCGCTGCACGGCCTCCAGGTATTGCCGGGCGGCCGAGTAGTTCGCGGCGTGCGCGAACGACGGCCGGGTCTGGGTCTTGGCGGTGAACTTGTCCGCCCACTGCCGGTTGCGGTCGTCGAAGTTCCAGTACCAGGCGTCGGTGAAGGTGGTGCCGGCGAACGCGTCCGGGCCCAGCGAGTGGATGTCGGTGATGAACATCAGGCCCACCGACAGCTTGACGCCCTTGTCCCGCAGCTTGAACTCGTTGTACTGCTTGACCAGGTTGACCAGGTCGCCGCCGGCCTGCATGGTGCCCAGCACGTCCGGCCGAGGGCTGAGGCCGGGCGCCTTGAGCAGGAAGGTGGAGAAGTTGTCGTTCGGGAACGGCGTCGGGTCCTTGGCGAGCACCGTGCCGCCGGCCGCGGTGATCGCGGCGGTGAACGACTTCTCCATGTCCTGCCCGAAGGCGTAGTCCGGGTAGACGATGTACCAGTTCTTGCCACCCTGCTCGGTCACCGCCGAGCCGGTGCCGTTGGCCAGCATGAACGTGTCGTACGCGTAGTGGAAGGTGTATTTGTTGCACTGCTTGCCGGTCAGCTCGGTGGTGGCGGCGCCGATGTTGAAGTAGACCTTCTTCTTCGCCTTGGCCACGTTCGCCACCGCGAGGGCCGCCGAGGAGGTCGGCACGTCGAGGATCACGTCGGCCTGCTGCCGGTCGTAGAGTTCCTGGGCCTTGGAGTTGGCGATGTCCGGCTTGTTCTGGTGGTCGGCGGAGACCACCTCGATGTCCTTCGTCAGCGCCTGGTCGCCGTGCTCGGCCAGGAAGTCGGCGACGGCCATCCGGACCGCCTCGACGCTGTTGCGGCCGGAGAGGTCGGCGTAGACACCGGACTGGTCGTTGAGGACGGCCAGCACGATCTTGCCGCCGCTGACCTTGTCGTCATCGCCGCCGCCGGGGCCGCCGCGGCCGCAACCGGCGACCAGCAGCGTGCCCGTGGCGAGCATGGCGGTCAGCGCCCGGATCGTCGTTGACATGGAATCTCCTTAGATGCCGAGGTAGGCGAGAAGTTCGTGTTCGCGCTGCCGGACCGCGCCGTTGTCGAGGGTCTCGACGACCCGGCCCTCGGCCAGCAGGTGGTGCCGGTCGGCCACGGTGGTCGCGAAGTGCAGGTTCTGCTCGATGAGCAGCACGGTGACGCCGGCGGCCTTGATCTCCAGCAGGATGTCGCCGATCTGCCGGACCAGCAGCGGGGAGAGCCCCTCGGTGGGCTCGTCGCAGAGCAGCATTCGGGCGCCGGTGCGCAGGACCCGGGCCAGGGCGAGCATCTGCTGCTCGCCGCCGGAGAGCTGGGTGCCGGCGAAGCGCCGGCGTTCGGCCAGCACCGGGAACGTGTCGTAGACCCGGCGCAGCGACCAGGGTGCGGGGCCGACGACCGGGGGCAGCAGCAGGTTCTCCTCGACGCTGAGGGTGGCGAAGATGCCGCGGTCGTCCGGCACGTAGCCGATGCCGGCCCGGGCCCGGCGGTGCGCGGGCCGGGTGCCGAAGGCGGTGTCGCCGAGCAGGCCGATCCGCCCGGTGCAGTGCGCGTGCAGGCCCATGACGCAGCGCAGCAACGTGGTCTTGCCGGCGCCGTTGCGCCCGACCAGGGTCACGATCTCGCCCTCGGCGACGGTCAGGTGCACGTCGCGCAGCACCTGGGCCTCGCCGTACCAGGCGTTGAGCCCCTCAACGGTCAGCATGCGACTCTCCCAGGTAGGCGGTGATCACCCGGGGGTCGGCACGGACCTCGGCGTACCCGCCCTCGACCAGCACGGTGCCGCGCTGCAGGACGGTGACCCGGTCGGCGAGGTTCTTGACCACGCTCATGTTGTGCTCGACCAGGACGACGGTGCGGCCCGGCCGGACCCGGCGGATCAGCTCGATGGTGCGGCTGATGTCCTCGGCGCCCATGCCCGCGGTCGGCTCGTCGAGCAGCAGCACCCGCGGGTCCAGCGCCAGCGCGACGGCCAGTTCCAGGGCCCGCTTGCGCCCGTAGGCCAGCGCGGCGGCCGGCACCTCGGCCGCGCCGGCCAGGCCCACGTCGTCCAGCAGCGCCATGGCCCGGTCCCGGAACCGGCCGAGCTGCCGCTCCGAGCGCCAGAACCGCCAGCCCAGTCCGGTCCGGGCCTGCAGCGCCAGCTCCACGTGCTCGCGGGCGGTGACCTGGGGAAAGAGGGTGGTGATCTGGAACGACCGGGCCACCCCGAGCCGGGCCACCCGCTCGGGCGGCAGCCCGGTGACGTCGGTGCCGTCCAGGGTGATCCGGCCGGTGGTAGGCCGCAGAAAGCCGGTGAGCAGGTTGAACAGCGTGGACTTGCCGGCGCCGTTGGGCCCGACGAGGGCGTGCACGCTGTCCGGGGCGATGTCGAGATCGACGCCGTCGACGGCGCGGAAGCCACGGAACTGCTTGCCCAGCCCGCGGGCCTGGAGGATCGGCGGGGGCATCCTGGCCTCCTCTGGTGCGGGCGGCCACGTCGGATCGGCGCCGCCCTGTGACGTGCAACACTATGGGCCGGATTCATGCCCACCTATGTGTGCCGTACCCATATTCCGTCCGGTTCCAGTGGCGGCCTCCGCCATGCGGCATCGCCGGTCCGGCCACGGACCGGCCCGGCTTCGTGGTCGCGGACCACATAGCCGAACGGCGGACGACGGCGCCTGTTGATAGACAATCCGTCACCGTTTCGGCAGCCACTCTGTGTAGTTGGCCCCTGGATCTCGCCCGGGCGAGATGCGGTAATTGACCCTGAAAGCGAGCAAGACGATGCCCGCACATCCCCGCGGCAGTCACTCGCTGTATCGGCGAGACACCCGCCCAGCAGGAGGCCTTCCGCATGTCCTTCCCCGCCCGCCTCCTCAGCCTCGGGCTCGCCGGTTCGTTGCTCGCGAGCACAGTCGTCGCGCCGGCCGGCGCCGCCGTGGCTATCGCCGCTGGAGACGTGACCAGTCAGCAGGAGGCCGAGCGGGTCGACCGGGTGCCGACACCGGAGCTGAAGTGGTACGCCTGCTCCGGGCTCGCGCAGTGCGCCACCGTGCGGCTGCCGCTCGACTACGACGAACCGGACGGGGCCTCGGTGGAGATCGCCTTGCTGCGCGTCAAGGCGCGCAAGCAGGCGAGCCGGATCGGCAGCCTGTTCGTCAATCCCGGTGGACCGGGCGGGTCCGGCACCGACATGGCCGCCATGGCCCCCGCCTTCCTCAGCGACAGCGTCCTGGACAGGTTCGACGTGGTCGGCTTCGACCCGCGCGGCATCGGCGCCAGCGACAACCTCAAGTGCTTCTCCTCGACGCGCGAGCAGGTCGCGGCGCAGAAACAGCTGAACAAGTTCTTCCCGTACGGCGCTGCGGAGGAGGCCGCCTACACCAAGGCCGCCCGTGCGATCGGCCGCGCCTGCTCGACCACCGGCGCCACGCTCGCCGGGGCGATGTCCACCGCCGAGGCGGCCCGCGACCTGGACGTCCTGCGCCGCGCGGTCGGCGACCCGAAGCTGACCTATCTCGGCTTCAGCTACGGCACCGCGCTCGGTCAGTACTACGCCGGCATGTTCCCCGACCGGGTCCGCGCGCTCGCCCTCGACGGTGTCGTCAACGCCAGGTCCTGGACCGGTGTCCCGGCGAACCAGGGCTCGCTGCAGGACGACCGGCTGCGCTCGGCGGACGCGGCGTACCGGGCGCTGCGCGAGCTGCTGATCCGCTGTGACCGCGCCGGCGCGAAGCGCTGCGGCTTCGCCGCCGGCGACCCCCAACGGCACTTCGCGGCCATCGCCCGGGTGTTGCGCGCCAATTCGCTGGTGCTCGGCCGCACCGAGGACGGCCAGCCGGTGCGACTGACCTACGCCGACTTCATCGGCATCACCCTGATGGGCCTGTACTCGCCCGAGGCCGGCGACCTCGTCACCTCGGTCGCCGCCGCGGTCGAGACCCTGCTCGCCGCCCCCACCGGCAAGACCGCGAAGAAACGCGCCGTCGCCCGGGCCAAGCTGCGTGCACATCTTTCCCGGGTACGCACACCGGCGCGCGACTTCCCGTACGACAACTCGGTCGAGGCGTTCAGCGGCGTCATGTGCACCGACGCCGACCATCCGCGGGACACGGCGCTGTGGCCGGCGCTGACCGCGGCCGAGGACGCCCGCGCACCGTACTTCGGTCGCGCCTGGGGCTGGGGCACGGTCTTCTGCGCCGGAGACACGTGGACGGTGCGGGACGAGGACGCCTACCGGGGACCGTTCAACCGGCGCACCGGCGCGCCCGTGCTGTTCGTCGGCAACCACTGGGACCCGGCGACGAGCTACCGGCAGGCGACCTCGGCGGCCAAGCTGCTGCCGGGCAGCCGGCTGCTGTCCAGCGACAACTGGGGCCACACCGCGTACGGCACGTCCACCTGCGTGACCACCGCCGTGGATCGCTATCTGCTGCGCGGGACGCTGCCCGCGGCCGGCACCGTCTGCCACTCCTCGATGCAGCCCTTCACCGGCCGCAGCGCCGCACTCCACCTGGCGGGCGCCGCGGCGCAGGTCGATGCCAAGCAGCTTCCGCCGGTCGCCGGCCCCTTCGCCGGTTCGTCTCCCCTCCTGCTGGAGCGGCGACCCTGAGTACCCGTCAAGCGTGTCGGCAGTAGGAGAAACGTCGGTCCGCGCGGCGTACCGCCCATACGGCGACGAGCAGTGCCGCTGCCCAGAGCGGATAGTTCATCGCGATCTTCGAGAAGGTCATCCAGCCGACCTGGTTGTCCTCGTAGAGCCGGTGCAGCACGGCGAACCGGGCCGCGAACACGGCGGCGAGCACGCCCGTGGCGATGTCGTAGCGCCGCAGCGACGGCCGGTCGTGGCGCCACCACATGCCGGCGCCCTGCATGGCACTCCAGAGCACGCCGACCAGCGGGCGGCGGACCAGGATCGATGCGGCCAGGATGACGGCGGCCACGCCGTACCACCAGATGTCGGCCAGGAAGAAGTCCCGGGCTTCACCGCTGCGGGCGGCGAGGGCCCCGGAGATCGCCACGCCGACGAATCCGCCGAACGCCGGGCGCAGCTGCTGCCGGCGTGCCAGCCGGACCAGGGTGATCAGCACACCGGTGGTCACGGCGGCGGCAATGGCCGGATACAGCCCCCACCACGAGTTGGCGATCACCAGAGTCGTGGGCGGCAAGGATGATTGGACCAGCCCGGTCACACCGCCGGTGCGTTGCCACAGTGTCGTCGTCTTGTCGTCGGACGGCATGGCCTTTCTCCTCTCCTATGGGTGTGCTCCACTCGCCACGGCGGCGCGGCTGCCCCCGCTCCACCGACCGCCGGGCACGGTCAGGGTCGTCGCCGTAGCCCACCCGCGACCAGCCGCGCGTCGAGACGGGCGGAGGCCTCCTCCCGCACCGCCGAGCGGATCTCCGCCATGTTTCGGAACCGGCTGAACAAGGCCATCGTCGAGGACCCGACCTCGCCGCCGGCCGGCGGCTGGTCAGCGCGGCCGGGCCTGCCTCGGCCAGCACGCGTGCGGCCGCTTCGACCAGCATCGTCCGCACCCGTGGATCACCGCTTCGAGGACTCACGCACCGAAAATACCATCGTTATATAACGCTGGTACAGAACCTCGGCGCCTCAGGTTTCGCCCCGGCGCCCGAGCTCGTGCGGATCGAAGCCGTGACGCCTTCCAACGGGATACCGCCACGCTCAGGGGCGCTGCGGGCGGCCCGGTTCCATCGGCTTGGTCTGGTAGGTGCGCAGGACCAGCGAGGTGGTGACGGGCCCGAAGCGGGCGACGCTGTCGACGATGGCTTCGAGGCGCTCGGCGCTGGCGGCGTGCACGTCGAGCAGGAAGCAGTCCTCGCCGGTGAGCCGGTAGATGCTGACGATCTCGGGTAGCTGGGCGAAGTGGTCCAGGGACGCGGGGATGCGGGCGTGCGTGGTGCGCAACCGGACAACGGCGTGGATGCTCAGGCCGAGCCGGGTGGGGTCGACCACCGCCCGGTATCCGGTGATGACGCCGGACTGTTCCAGGCGTTTGATGCGGGCCGAAACGGCCGGTTGCGACAGGTTGATCCGCCGGCCGATCTCGGTGACGCCGAGGCGCCCGTCGGCCTGCAGCACGGACAAGATCGCATGGTCGACCGCATCCAATGAAACCGACGTCTCGCCTGTCATCGACCTTCCATCCATCGTCAGTGAGCGACTGTAGGCGATGGCCCGCACATACTGTCCCGCAGGCGGTGGACAGCTAGCGCCGGTAGCGAAGAAACGGGCGAAAATGCACTTTGTGGTTGTTCCCGGGGTCAACGGCTCCGGTGCGGATCATTGGCAGAGCAGGTGGCAGGCCAGGTGGGGAACGTCGGCATCCCGGATCTCGCCGTCGTCCTGGGACGAGCCGAACCTGGCCGACTGGTGCCAGGCGATCGATCGGGCCGTCACCGCCTTGCCGGCTGGAGTCGTCCTGGTCGCCCACAGCCTCGGATGTCTCGCCGCCACCCAGTGGGCCACCCGGCGTCGGCGAGACGTCGCCGGGATGTTCCTCGTGGCGCCGCCGGACCAGGAAGGGCCGAACTTCCCGGCCGACACCGCCCCGACGTTCACCGGGTTGACCGCGGTGCCTCTCGACGTGCCCGGCTTGATGGTCGTCAGCGACAATGACCTCTACTGCACCGCGGCCGCCGCGTGGCGGCTGGCCGCCGGCTGGAAGCTCGACTGCGTCAGCGCCGGCCGCGCCGGTCACCTCAACGCGGCGAGCGGCGTCGGCAGCTGGGACTTCGGGCATGCTCTGCTCACCGCGTTCACCGCCGGCACCGGTGCCCGCCACGCCGGGATCGATCATGGATTGGCAGGACGGAAGGCATGACCACACCCTCATTGGACGGCCGCCGGTTCGCCGCTGTCGCGAACGTCGGCGGCGAGATCGGCGCCGACACGGTCTTCGAGTATCGGGAACGCGACGGCGAGATCTGGGCGACCTACGACGGTGGCGCGGTGCGTCGTGGCTTCCTCGTCGGCACCCGAACCCACGACACGCTCGACATCCGTTATGTCCAGCTCAACACCAGCGGCGAGACGTCCAGCGGGCACTGCCGATCCACGATCGACACGTTGCCGGACGGGCGGCTGCGCCTCGACGAGAACTGGCAGTGGGAGTCACGCGCCGGCGGCGGCACCAGCGTGGTCGAAGAGCTCGCGCCCTGACCGCCACAGACGGTGGGAAGTCGGTGGCTCGTGGCAGGGTCGTGCTGCTTCACTGGCCCGGTGATCTCGGAATCGGCGGTGCGTTCCTGTCTGGCGAGGGTCTGGGGTTTGCCCCGGGTCCGGGTCGTTGTCCATGACGGTGGGATGAACTCGGCGACGTGGCTCGTCGATGACGGTGCCAGTCGGTGGGTGGCCAAGTCGGTGGTGCCCGGGTCACGCGACCAGTTCGTCGCGGGTTTGACGGTGGCCGGGCGGCTGCAGCGGGCGGGGATCCCGGCGGGTGCGCCGGTGCCCACGGTCGGCGGGCAGGACGTGGTCGCGGTAGGTGGCTACCCGCTGGCGTTGCTGAGCTGGGTCGCCGGGGACGCGCTTACCGGCGAGAGCGAGCGGGAGCAGCGGCTGATCGGGGTGACCCTGGCCCGGGTGCATCGGGCCTTGGCCGCGGAATCGATCGAGGGCGTCGCACGGTTCCACTGGGTTGATCCCGCGGCGGCGCATCTGGCGGTGCGGGGGTGGGTGCGACCGGCCGTCGCCGCAGCGGTCGAGGCTGTGGAAGCGCTGGGCCTGGAGACGTTGTCGTGGGGATTGCTGCACACTGATCCTGCCCCGGAGGCTTTCCGGCTGGACCCGGCGACGGGCGTTTGTGGGGTCATCGATTGGAGCGTCGCTCTGGCGGGGCCACTCCTGTATGACCTCGCCTCGGCGGTCATGTATGTCGGTGGCGCCGGGCGGGCCGGCGAACTGGTGGCGGCATACCTGGGTGAGGACGTGCTGACCCGTTCGGAGGTGGAGCGTGGCCTGTTGCCGATGCTGAGGTTCCGGTGGGCGGTTCAGGCGGACTACTTCGCCCGGCGGATCGTCGAGGATGACCTGACCGGCATCAGCGGGCCGCAGGAGAATGAGAAGGGCCTCGACGATGCCCGTCGGCGTCTGCGGCCCGACCTAGCCGCATCGTGAACCCGCCCCGGCGGTGCGCGAGCCGGAGTTGTTCGCGGCCTTCTGCTCGGGCAGCACCAGCGCGAACCGCAACTGGTCGGCGAACTCGCGCCAGCCCGAGTTCGCGAAGTACCCGGCGGCGTTCTGGCTGCGACCGTGCAGCAGGACGACCGCGGGGGCACCGGCCGGCGGCCCGGCGGGCCGGTAGACGTACCTGGACAGGTTGCCGGGATTCGAGCGCCTCAGGCCGGGCCGTCGCGGAGCACGCCTCGCACCTGGTCCAGCGTCACAGTCTCCGGCGCGAACTCCGTCAGCCACCAGGTGGCGCCCGCCTTGGCGTAGGGCGCCGGGTCGGTGCCGGGTGCGAGGCCGACCGCGATGTCGTAGGGCTCGGCCGGGCTCTCCCGCAGCTCGCTGATCGTGGTGGCGATCTCGGCGACCTGGTCCGGATGCTCGAGGTTGACCGGGAAGAAGCCGTCGAGGCGGGCGGCCCGGCGCAGCGGCTTGAGGTTGCCCGGGAATCCCGCGGCCCAGACCGGCACCCCGGGCCGCTGGACCGGTCGCGGCAGGAACCGCATGCCGTCCACGGTGTAGTGCTCGCCGTGGTGGTGGACCGGATCGCCCGACCAGGCCGCGGCCAGGATCGCGAGCGACTCGTCGAGCTGCTGGCCTCGCCGCCGGTCGTCGAGCTCCTCGCCGGTCGCGGACAGTTCGCCGCCGAATCGGTCGCTGCCGAGACCGACACCGAGAGTGAGGCGGCCGCCGCTGAGCCGGTCCAGCGTCGCGGTTTCCCTGGCGACCTTGGACGGCCGGCGGCGGGCAAGGGGTGTGACCATGGGGCCCAGCCTGATGGCTGCGGTGGCGGTGGCGATCGCGGCCAGCGTGATCCACGGGTCGGCCACCTGCCGGACCGGCGCCCGCCAGCTCAGGTGGTCCCAGACGAAGACGCCGTGCCAGCCGGCCGCCTCCGCCTCGGCGGCCAGACGCGCGACCGCACCCGGGTCGGCGAGATCATCGAAGATCGGCAGCCAGAGCGCCGACCGCAACCGGGCCATCGTCGACCACCTAGTCCTTGCGGCCGGTCGCGGCGACGGTGACGCCGAGGCCGATCATGGTGAGCCCGCCGATCCCGCCGACCAGCGCGAGCCGCCGCGGCGAGCGGGCGAACCAGCCCCGGGCCGTGGCCGCGGCCAGCCCCCACACGCTGTCGGAGGCCACCGCGATGACGTTGAAGACCAGTCCCAGCAGCAGCAGCTGAGCCGTGACGTGCCCCTGGCCGCGGTCGACGAACTGCGGCAGCACAGCGGCGAAGAACACGATGGTCTTGGGGTTGGCCACGCCGACCATGAAACCCTCGCCCAGGTTGCGCCAGCCGCCGTGGGCGACCCCCGCACCGGTGAACTCGGCGTGCAACGCCCCGCGTTGGCGCACCGCCTTGACGCCGAGATACACCAGGTATGCGGCGCCCACGAGCTTCAGGGCCGTGAAGACCAGGGCCGAGCGCTCCACGACGGCTCCGACGCCGAGTGCCACGGCGACGACGAGCGCGTAGGCGCCGAGCGTGTTACCCAGCACCGTGGTCAGGGCCGCCCGGCGGCCCTGCGCCAACGCCCGGCCGATGACGAACAGCACACTCGGCCCGGGCACGACGATCAGCAGGAAGGACAAGACCGCGAAACCGAGTAGCCGGTCGGTGGACACCATGGGTCTATGAGACCACGTGGACGAGCAGGCGCGAGGTCAGCCGGCCGGCTCCGGCAGAGCGGTGTGGCGCAGCCGCTGCCGTGGCACACCGGCGGCCGCGAGCCGGTCGGCGATGTCCTCCGACGGGTTGTCGAGGAAGACGGCGACCTGGTGGTCGTCGCCGAGCCCGCAGGCGGCGACGAACGTGCCCACGTTTATCGGGTCGATGTCGGCCACGTCCCGCAGCTCGAGGATCAGGCGCAGCGGCCGGGTGTGCCGCAGCGCGTGGACCAGGGTCTGCTGGAGATGGACGGCCTGGTCGGGACCGACCGTGCCGTGTGGTCGGATCTCAAGGCTGCCGTCGTCACGAGTGGCGATGTCGACGTCCCGGTCGGACATTGTGCGGCCTTCCGTAACCGGCTGTTGTTCGGGCGGTCAGATTACGGCGGCAGCCCCGGCAGGTCGAGCGATCCCGCGAGAATTCATCTCGTCACGGTGGGGTCACGACGGCCCGGCCCCGCCGCGCGCCGCCGGGCGAGCGGTTCCACCACAGCGACAGGCCCAGCCCGGCGAAGACCAGCAGGGTGCCGGCCAGCACGAACCAGGACGTGATCTCGACGTCCTGGCGGCGCAGCCCGATCTCGCCCGGCAGGTCGCCGAGCACGTCGCCGAGCTGCTCGGCGTCCTCGGCCGGGAAGTAGCGGCCGCCGGTCAGGTCGGCCACCTGGGTCAGCGCCTCCTCGTCGATCTGCTGGTTGCGCCCGCCACCGCCACCGAAGCCCTGCGGGTCCCGGCGCATCGTGGAACCGCCGCTGACCTGGTCCGGCGTGCAGACCATCTGGCCGGGCCGGGTCGTACCGAAGCCGATCGTGAAGACCCGCAGCCGGCGGGCCGCGGCCTGCTCGGCGGCGGTGACCGGGTCGACGCCCCGGCTGTTCGCGCCGTCGGTGAGCACCACGATGGTTTCCGGCTCGTAGTCGGTGACCGCCGATCCGGGCCCGCCGTCGCCGAGGTCGACGCCGGTGGCGGGCACGTCCGGGTTGATCTCGGCGACGGCGTCGATCGCGGTCAGGACCGCCTGGCCGATGGCCGTGCCGCGGGCGGTGGTCAGCGAGTCGATCGCCGCGAGCAGCGCGTCCTGGTCGGTGGTCGGCGGGACCAGCAGCGCGGCGATGCCGGAGAACGCGACCAGCCCGATGCGGGCCCCGTCCTGGTCCTCGACGAACTTGCGGGCCGCCGCGGTCGCGGCCGTCAGCCTGTTCGGCGCGACGTCGGTCGAGCACATCGAGCCGGAGACGTCGATGGCGAGCATGATCGTGCTCTCGTTCGACGGCACGGCCAGCGACGCCTGCGGGCGGGTGACGGCGCCGGCCAGGGCGAGCAGCCCGGTCAGGAACAGGATCACCGGGATCCGCCGCCGCCACTGGGAACGCCCGGGCAGCGCCGCCCGGATCAACGCGACGCTCGACACCCGCAGGGCCGCCCGCTTGCGGCGGCGGTTGGACCACCACCGGAAGATCAACAGCAACGGTACGAGCAGCAGCGCGGTCAGCGCCCAGGGCCAGCTGAGCGACATCAGACGATCCTCCCGTGCCAGCGAATCATCAGCAGCGCGCCGGCCGCGAGCAGCAGCAGGGCGAGCCCGGCGACCGGGCCGGTGAGCTCGACCGGCTCCTTCTTGCTGGTCACCCGCAGATCGATCGAGCGGGTCGACTCGGCCAGCGCACCGGGGTCACCGGCGGTCAGATAGCTGCCGCCGGTGGCGTCGGCGAGGCCGCGCAGCACCTGCTCGTTGAGCTTGGTGGCGAGTTGGTAGCCCTCGACCTCGACCGTGGCGCCGGCGGTGGTGCCGACGCCGACGGTCTGGATGCGCACCCCGGCGGCGGCGGCCAGGTCCGCGGCCGCCTCGGCCTGCTCCGGGCCGCCGGTGTCCTCGCCGTCGGAGAAGACCACGATGCTCGCCGAGCCCCAGTAGCCCAGGTCGGGCGGGGCGGCGCCGTCCTCGGGCAGGGCCACCGGCTTGCCGGTGATCGTGGTCAGCGAGGCCAGGATCGCCTGCGCCAGCGAGGTGCCGCCGGTCGCGGTCAGCCGGTTGATCGCGGCGAGCGCCGCCGCGTGGTCGTCGGTGGGCGCCTGGGTGGTCAGCGCCTGGTCGCCGAAGACGACCACGCCGATGTCCACCGTGTCCGGCTGCTCGGAGACGAAGCCGGTCGCGGCCGCCTGCGCGGCGGCCAGGCGGTTCGGCGCGACGTCCTTGGCCGCCATGCTGTTGGAGACGTCGAAGACCAGCACGACCGTGCCGGACACCCGGGGCACGTCGATGGTGGCCTGCGGCCGGGCCAGGCCGCCCAGCAGCAGCGGCAAGGCCGCCAGCAGCAACACGTACGGCAGGTGCCGGCGCACGGCGGCCCGCCGCGACCCGCCGGGACCGCCGACCCCGAAGGCGGCCAGGGCCTGGGTGCGGCGTCGCTGGATCCTCAGATACGCCCAGACGGCGGCGGCCGTGACGACCACGGCCACCACCAGCATGATCGGATATCGCATGCTCACCGCCGTCCCGACTGCAGCACCAGGTCGACCAGCGCCCGCAGCAGGTCCTGATCGGTGGTGATCCGGTGCGGGCGCACCCCGGCCCGGCGCATGCCGGCGGTGACGGCCTCCTCGTGGGCGCTGACCTGCTCGGCCAGCCGGCGGCGCAGCAGCGGGTCGCTGGAGTCGACGAGCAGTTGCTCGCCGGTCTCGGCGTCCTCGACCAGCACCAGCCCCACGTCGGGCAGGTCCAGCTCGGCCGGGTCCACGATCCGGACGGCCACCACCTCGTGCCGGTGGGTGAGCATGCCCAGCGCCCGGTCCCAGCCCGGGTCGCCGATGAAGTCCGAGACCACGAAGACCAGGCTGCGCCGCAGCGCCGTGGTCGACGCGGCCAGCCGGAGCATCGCCGCGAGGTCGGTGGTCGTGCCGGGCGGCGCGGCGGGTTGCGGCCGGGTGAGCTCGTGGGCCAGGCGCAGGATCTGGTTACGGCCGGTGCGCGGCGGGATCACCTGGTGCGCGCGGTTGTCGTACAGGATCGCGCCCACCCGGTTGCCGCCCTGGGTGAGCAGCCGGGCCAGGGCGACCACCAACTCGGCGGAGACCGAGTCCTTGCCGTGCCCGGCGGCGCCGAAGCGCATCGACGCCGAGCGGTCGAGCACCAGCCAGGCGGTCATCTCCCGGTCCTCGGTGTACTGCCGCACGAACGGCTCGTCCAGCCGCGCGGTGACGTTCCAGTCGATGTGCCGGACGTCGTCCTCGGGCGTGTAGGTGCGCAGGTCGGTGAAGTCGGTGCCGGCGCCGTGCCACAGCGTGCGGTAGGCACCCTGCAGGCGCCCGTCGAGGCGGCGGACCACCTGCCACTCCAGGCGGCGCAGCAATCGGTCGCTGGCGGTGGTCATCGCTCAGTGGCTCCGGCCCGCGGGATCCGGGATCGGCAGCGCCGCCAGGATCTTCTGCAGGACGGCGTCGGCCGTCACGTCGTCGGAGAGCGCTTCGTAGGACAGGACGAGCCGGTGCCGCAGGACGTCCAGGGCCAGGTCGGTCAGATCCTGGGGTACGACGTACTCGCGGCCCCGGATGTAGGCGAGCGCACGGGCGGCCAGCACCAGGCTGATCGAGGCGCGCGGGCTGGCGCCGAAGGTGACGTAACGGGCCAGGTCGGCCAGGCCCACCATGCCGGGTTGCCGGGTGGCGTTGGCGAGGCTGACCGCGTACTCGATCAGGGAGGGGTCGATGTAGACCCGGTCGGCCTCGGCCTGCATGGCGACCAGCGCCTCCGGGTCGATGATCCGGACGATCGCCGCGGCCGTGCCGATCGCCCGCTCGACCACGACGAACTCCTCGGTCGCGCTCGGGTAGCCGACCAGGACCTTCATCATGAACCGGTCGACCTGCGCCTCGGGCAGCGGATAGGTGCCCTCGGACTCGATCGGGTTCTGGGTGGCCATCACCAGGAACGGCAGCGGCACCCGGTGCGTCTCCCGGCCGATGGTGACCTGCTGCTCCTGCATCACCTCCAGCAGGGCGCTCTGCACCTTCGCCGGGGCCCGGTTGATCTCGTCGGCCAGCAGCAGGTTGGTGAACACCGGGCCCAGCGAGACCTGGAACTCCCCGGTCGGCTGGTGGTAGATCCGGGTGCCGAGGATGTCGGCGGGCACCAGGTCGGGGGTGAACTGCACCCGGTGGAACTGGCCGCCGATCGCCTCGGCCAGCGACTTGACCGCCAGCGTCTTGGCCAGCCCCGGCACGCCCTCGACCAGGATGTGCCCGCGGGCGAGCAGCGCGACCAGCAGCCGCTCGATCAGCACGTCCTGCCCGACGATCACCTTCTTGACCTCGTAGAGCACCTGCTCCACCGGGCCGGCGGGCGCCGCCGGCAGGCCGCCGGGTGACAGCCGACCGGCGTCCGTCCAGTCCTGACCGCCGCGTACCGGTGAGTTCATGAAGCCGTCCTTGAGAGTCGGGGCTGCTGGTGGGAGTCAGAGGGGTAGTGCTGGTCCGGTGCCTTCGCCGGCGCCGCCGAGCGCCGCGCCGATCGGCACGGCGAAGCCGACACCGATGAACGTGCCGGCCTCGGTCGGGTTGGCCAGGGCGACGATGACGCCGACGACCTCGCCCCTGGTGTTGATCAGCGGCCCGCCGGAGCTGCCCGGATTGACCGCCGCGTCGAACTGGATCAGCCCGGTGAGGTCGGCGGTCGTGCCCCGGCCCACCGAGCGGTCGAGGCCGGAGACGACCCCGGCGGTGGTGCTGTAGCGCAGGCCGAGCTGGTTGCCGATCGCGACCACGTCGTCACCCACGCCCAGCCCCGCGCCGCCGAGCACCGCGGGCACGACGATCTCCGGCAGCTTGGCGACCGTGAGCGTCGCGATGTCGCTGGCCGCCTCGGCGGTGGCGACCTTGGCCGCCGCCCGGGTGCCGTCGGCGAAGGTCACCTGGATCGCCGAGGCGCCCTGGACGACGTGCAGCGCGGTGAGCACCGTGCCGTCGGCGTTGACGATCACCCCCGTGCCGGTGGCGGCCTCGGCGGTGGCGGTGCCGCCCTCGACGCCCCGCCCGACCGCGGAGGAACCGCCGGTGGCCTGGATGAACACCACCGACGGCAGCAGCGTGTCGTAGACCTGCGGGACGGTCAGCGCCGTGGCCGAGGCCGAGGGGGCGGGCCGCGCGGTGACCGGTGCCGGTGCGGCGGCGGAGCCCCAGCGGAAGAAGATCGCGGCGGTCAGCGCCAGCGCGGCGACGACCGCCGCCCAGGGCAGCAGCCGGCGCGACCGGCCGCTGAGGTAGGTGCCCCAGGGCCGGCGGACGGGCCGATCGGGTGACGTGCCGGCCTCGCCCGGCTCGCTCCGGCCGTCCGTCAGGTCAATCACCATGCAGCCCAGGTTAGGTCGGATACCTCAAAGATCCATGGGAGCCGGCTGAGCGTGCCGACCATGCGCAAACCGGTGGTCCTACAGTGTCGGGATGCTGGACGAATGCGAACGATCCGTCGTCGTCGCGCCCATGGCCGGCGGGGTGTCCACGACCGCGCTGGTGCGGGCCGCCGCCGAGGCCGGGGCCGCGGCGTTCCTGCCCGCCGGCTACCTGACCCCGGAGGCCGTGCACCGCGACCTGCGGGAGCTGAGCGACACCGGCCGGCCTTACGGCCTCAACATCTTCGTGCCCTCGCGGTCCGCCGCCGACGTCACGGCGGTCGAGGCCTACCGCGCGCGCCTGGCGGCGGAGGCCGACCGGTACGGCGTCGAGCTGCCGGCGCCGCGCCTGCTCGACGACGACCACTTCGCGGCCAAGATCGAGCTGGCGGTGGCCGCGGCGCCGGCGTGGGTGAGCTTCACCTTCGGCATCCCGGATGCCGGCGTGGTCGAGGCCCTGCGCCGGGCCGGATCGACGGTGCTGGTCACCGTCACGGACGCCGGCGAGGCGCAGCAGGCCGTGGCGGCGGGGGCCGCCGTGGTCGTGGCTCAGGGCGGCAGCGCCGGCGGGCATTCCGCGACCACGCGTCCCGGCGGCTACCTCGGCGACCGCGGCACGGCGGAGGTGGTCCGCGAGGTGCGGGCGGCGGTGTCCGTGCCGGTGGTGGCGGCGGGCGGGGTGGGCAGCGCGGCGGACGTCCACGAGCTGCTCGCGGCCGGCGCGACGGCGGTCCAGGTCGGCACGATGTTCCTGCTCGCGGCCGAGGCGGGGACGCGGCCCGCGCACCGTGCGGCGCTGGGCGACGGCGGCGCGACGGTGGTGACCCGGGCGTTCACCGGGCAGCCGGCCCGGGCGCTGCGCAACCGCTTCACGGACGCGTACTCCGCGCACGCGCCGGTCGCCTATCCGGCGGTGCATCACCTGACCGCGCCGATCCGGGCCGCGGCGGCGCGGGCCGGCGACGCCGGCGCGCTCAACCTGTGGGCCGGGACCGCGTTCGGCCAGGCCCGGCCCGGCACCTGCCGCGAGATCCTCGACCGGCTGGGCTGAGGCCGCGCTCAGCCCGGCACCCTGCCGCGAGATCCTCGACCAGCTGGGCCGGGGCCGCGCTCAGCCCGGCACCAGCCGCGAGATCCTCGACCGGCTGGGCTGAGGCCGCGTAAAGCCCGGGGCCGGCCGCGAGATGCCCGCCGCGCGGCGGGCCTCAGGGTGCGGTGACGCGGTAGACGGCGCCGGCGAGGTCGTCGCTGACGTACAGGGCGCGGTCGGGGCCCTGCACGGCCATGACCGGCCGGCCCCAGCGCGAGCCGTCCTTGTTCTGGAACCCGGTGAGCAGCGTCTGCTGCGGGCCCAGGGTGCCGTCACGCCAGGCGAAGAACGACACCTCCGGCGGCCGGGGCGGGTTGCGGTTCCACGAGCCGTGGATGCCGACCAGGGCACCCGGCCCGTATGCGCCGGCCAGTCCCGGCGACGTGGCGAAGGACAGTCCCAGCGGCGCCGAGTGCGCGCCCATGCCCTGCTCGACCGGGGCCAGCGCCGTACAGTCGAGCTTTTTGCCGTCGGGGTTGGTCTCGAGGTCCCGCACGAGCGGCCGCCGGGTGTAGCTCTGCGGCGAGTCCTTCTCCCCCGGCTTCAGGTCGGGGTCCGGGTTGCAGTACGGCCAGCCGAGGTCGCGTCCCTGCTCGAGCCGGGCCAGCGGCTCAAGCGGGTGGTCGTTGACGTATGCCTGCAGGACCTCGCCCTTGTCGTCACCGTCGTGCGGGTACTGGATGTTGTCCCGGTGGTTGACCGCGGTCCACACCCCGCCGTCGGGATCGACCGCCAGCCCGGTGCCGTTGCGCACGCCGCGCGCGAAGACCGTGGGCTGCCCGCCGGCGGCCGGCACCCGCAGGATGGTGGCGCGCTCCGGCTTCGCCTCCCGGTCCTCGGCCGACACGTTGCCGCTCGAGCCGACCGAGATGTAGAGCGCGCCGTCCTCGCCGATCGCCACGCTCTTGAGCGCGTGGGCGTATTTGCCGCCCAGTTCGGGGCTCTTCGCGTCGGGCAGCCCGTCGACCACGACCTGCTTGCCCGTCAGCGTCCCGGCCTGGTAGGTGAAGCGGTCCACCTGGTCGCTCTCCGCCAGGTAGAGCGTGCTGCCGGTGAAGGCCAGCCCGTGCGGCTGGTTCAACCCGCTGACCAGGGTGCGCTGGGCCGGCGCGGCGTCGCCCCGGCCGGGGAGCAGCTCGACGACATCGCCGGACTTGGGCCGCGACACCAGCAGCCGCTGGTCCGGGGTCCAGGCCAGCAGCCGCGCGCCGGGCACCCGGGCCCAGACGGTGACCGTCCAGCCGGGTGGTGCCTGCACCTGCCGGTTGTCGTCGAACGGCGCATCGCCGGTGCCGGCGAGCGGGCGTACGGTCGTGGCCGCCAGCGCCGGCACCTCGGCCGAGCCCGAGGACGGCGGCACGGTCGACCGGATGCCGGCGGACTCGGGAGTGGCCGGCTCGTCGGCGGAGCACGCGGCCAGGGTGAGCGCCAGGCCGCCGGCCACCACCGCACGCAGGATCGTCTTCACCGGTGCATCTGTACCCCAAGTGTCCGGCTTGAGGCAAACAACAAATAAGGCAAGGAGGAGAACTCCTTGCCACTATCAACATATACCGCACCCCAGGGCTTGCGGCAAGACCCCGGTCGTGGCGCACACTCGTCGGCCGGGCGCAACATTCGGCACACCATGGGGGAACGCATGTTCGATGTGATCATCGCAGGCGGCGGGCCGACCGGCATGATGCTGGCGAGCGAATTACGGCTGCGGGGCGTCACCGTGCTCGTGCTGGAGAAGGAGGCCGAGCCGCCGCCGTTCGTGCGGTCGCTCGGGCTGCACGTGCGCAGTGTCGAGGTGATGGATCAGCGGGGGTTGCTGGAGAGGTTCCTCGAAAACGGCAAGCGGTATCCGATCCATCCCGGCGACATCCGGGGATTCTTCGCGGGCATCGAGAAGCCCGCTCCCGCCGGGCTGGACACCGCACACGGATACGTGCTCGGCATTCCGCAGACGCTCACCGACCGGCTGCTCGCCGAGCACGCGGCCGAGGTCGGCGCCGAGATCCGGCGCGGCTGTGCGGTGGTCGGGCTGGCGCAGGACGACGACGGCGTGACCGTCCACCTTGGAAACGGATCCGGGACGCCGGTGCGGGCGCGGTTCGTCGTCGGCTGCGACGGTGGGCGCAGCACGGTTCGGAAGCTGCTCGGGGTCGGATTCCCCGGCGAGCCGTCGAAAATCGACACGCTGCTGGGCGAGATGGAGGTGACGGCGTCCCCGGAGCACATCACCGAAGTGATGACCGCGGTGCGCAAGACCGAGAAACGGTTCGGGATCGGGCCGTCGGGCAAGCCGGGGGTGTTCCGGGCGGTCGTGCCGGCCGCGGACGTGGCCGAGGATCGTTCGGCGCCACCGACGCTCGAGGAGTTCACCCGACAGCTGCGCGAGTATGCCGGCACCGACTTCGGCGCGCACTCCCCCCGCTGGCTGTCGCGCTTCGGCGACGCGACCCGCCAGGCCGAGCGCTACCGGGTCGGGCGGGTGTTCCTGGCCGGCGACGCCGCCCACGTCCACCCGCCGATGGGCGGGCAGGGGCTCAATCTCGGGATCCAGGACTCGTTCAACCTGGGCTGGAAGCTGGCGGCGGCCATCAACGGCTGGGCACCGGGCGACCTGCTAGACAGCTACGAGTCCGAGCGGCACCCGGTGGCCGCCGACGTGCTGGACAACACCCGGGCACAGATGCAGCTGACGACCAACGAGCCCGGGCCGCAGGCGGTTCGGCGACTGTTGGCGCAGCTGATGGACTTCGACGACGTCAACCGGTTCCTGATCGAGAAGATCACGGCGATCAGCATCCGGTACGACTTCGGTGCGGGCCATGCCCTGCTCGGGCGGCGACTGCGCGACGTCCGGCTGAAGCACGGGCGCCTGTTCGAGCTGATGCGCACCGGCGGCGGGCTGCTGCTCGACCAGACGGGGCGGCTGTCGGTGCACGGCTGGGCCGACCGGGTCCACCACCTCGCCGACACCGGCGAAGAGCTGGACGTGCCGGCGGTGCTGCTCCGGCCGGACGGGCACGTCGCGTGGGTCGGCGAGGATCAGCAGACGCTCGACGTGGCGCTGACCAAGTGGTTCGGCGCCGCGGGAGCCCCTACGGCCGGGCACTGACCCCACCGACCAGCTCCGACGACCACAGCGGTGCCGAGGGCCGTGCGGATCGACGCTACAGAGGTAAAGTGGCACCACCCAAGCGCCGATTCGGGGCCAGCTGAGCAGACCAATTGTGGGAACCCGTGAGCTTCCAGGTGCACGTGGCGGGGTCGAGCGACCTCGTCGTCCAGGTCTACCGGCAGGTGCGGGAGGCGATCCTCGACGGACGGCTGCGCCCCGGCGAGCGGCTGCCGCCGACCCGGGAGCTGGCCCGCAGCGCGGCGGTGTCCCGCAACACCGTCTCCACGGCGTACGAGCGGTTGCTGGCCGAGGGCTTCATCACCGCGCGGGTCGGCTCCGGCACCTTCGTCGACGGCGCCGCGGCCGCCGGCCGTCCGGCCGGTGCCGCTCCCGGCGGCAGCCTGCGACCGCGGCGGGTCTGGCAGGACCTCCCCGGGCCCGGGCCGAAGCGACCGGTCCCCCGGTACGACCTGCGGGCCGGCGTCCCGGACGCGGCGCTGTTCCCGCTGCCGGCGTGGCGCCGCCTGGTGACCCGGGAGCTGCGCACCAGCACCATGACGGCGGGCAGTTATGCCGACCCGGCCGGCCACCCGGCGTTGCGCGCCGCGGTGGCCCGCTGGCTGGGCATCTCCCGGTCGGTCCGCACCGGGGCCGGCGACGTGCTGATCACCAACGGCGCCCAGCAGGCGCTCGACATCATCGGACGGGTGCTGGTGGAGCCGGGCGACGTCGTGGCGGTGGAGGAGCCCGGCTATCCGCCCGCCCGCCACCTGTTCCGGTCCCAGGGCGCCACTGTGGTGGGTGTGCCCGTGGACGCCGAGGGCCTGGTGGTCGACGCGCTGCCGCCGGCGGCCCGGATCGTCTACACCACGCCGTCGCACCAGTTTCCGATGGGCGTGCCGATGTCGCCGGCCCGGCGCGGCGAGCTGTTGTCCTGGGCCGAGCGGCACGACAGCGCCATCGTCGAGGACGACTACGACAGCGAGTTCCGCTTCGAGAAGCGGCCGCTGGAGCCGTTGCAGAGCCTCGACGCCGGCGGGCGCGTCATCTATGTCGGCTCCTTCTCCAAGACCATGCTGCCGGCGCTGCGCCTGGGCTTCCTGGTCACCCCGGCCACGCTGCGCCCGGCCATGCTGCTCGCCCGTCAGGTCAGCGACTGGCACGGCGACGCGTGCACCGAGGCGGCCCTGGCCGCGTTCATCGAGGAGGGCCTGTTCGCCCGGCACCTGCGCGCCGCGAGCCGGGTGTACGCCGAACGCCGCACCCTGCTGCTCGGCGCGCTGGACCGGGAGCTGGCCCGCTGGCTGGCACCGGTGTCCTCGGCGGCCGGGCTGCACCTGAGCGCCCACCTGCGCCCGGACATCGGGGTGGACGCCGCCACGGTCGTCGCCCGCGCCGAGCGGGCCGGGATCGCGGTGACCGGCCTGGCGGCCTTCTGCCTGGCGCCGCCGGAGCGCGACGGCCTGGTGATCGGCTACGGCTGCATCCCGACCGACCAGCTGCCCGCGGCGCTACGCCTGCTGGCCCGCTGCTTCAGGCCCGGCTGACTCTCCACAAGGGTCAGAGAAACCCAGGGTCGGAGAAGTCGCCTGGCGGCGGTTGGCCCCATCGAAGTGCCGCGAATTGGCACTTGTCGGCGAAACGGTGCCGATCGAAGAATGGTGCCGCCACAGCCACGTCACCCGAAGGCGGAGAGATTGAGCGCCGACACCGTCCCGGCCCGGATCGCCAGCACGCTGGCGCGCACCCACCTGGTCAACTCGATCGGCGACGGCGCCTTCTACGTCACGTTCGCGCTGTACTTCACCCACGTCGTCGGGCTGTCCGCGACGCGCTTCGGGCTGGGCATGTCGCTGGCCTGGACCGCCGGGCTGGTCGCCGGCATGCCGCTGGGCCACCTCGCCGACCGGATCGGTCCCCGCCGCGCCGCGATCGCCCTGGCGGCGGGCACGGCGGTCGCGGTGGCGATGCTGCCGGCCGCACACAGCTTCCCCGCCTTCCTGGTGGTGATCTGCGCGTACGGCGTCTGCCAGTCGGGGCTGATCGCCGCCCGGCAGGCGCTGCTGACCCGGCTGGTCGAGCCCGCCGAGCGCACCCGGGTCCGGGCCCGGCTGCAGTCGCGGATCAACGGCGGGCTGGCGCTCGGCTCGGTCGTCGGCGCGGTCGCCCTCGCGCTGGACACCCGCGAGGCGTACCTGGCGGTGCTGGCCCTCGACGCGGTCGCGTTCGGCGTGGCCGCGTTCCTGCTGAGCCGGCTGCCGGCGGGCCCGGCGCCGGCACCGGCGCCCGAGGCCGAACGGGCGCTGACCGTCCTGCGTGATCGCCCGTACGCGGTGCTGACCCTGCTGAACGCCGTGATGCTGCTCTACATGCCGCTGCTGAGCCTGGTGCTGCCGCTGTGGATCGTGGCGGCCACCGCGGCACCGGCCTGGATGGCCGCGGCGGTGCTGGCGCTCAACACGGTAAGCGTGCTGCTGTTCCAGGTCCGGGTGGCCCGCCGGGTCATCGACGTGCCGTCGGCCGCGCGCACCGTCCGGACCGCCGGGCTGGTGATGCTCGCCGCCTGCGCCGTCTTCGCCGGCACGGCCGGCACCGCCTCGCCTTGGCTCGCCTGCGCGGCTCTCGTGACGGCCGCGCTGCTGCAGGTGCTCGCCGAGATGCTGCAGGCGGCCGGGAGCTGGGAGCTCAGCTTCGGGCTGGCCCCGGCCGGGCGGCACGGCCTCTACCAGGGCATGTACAACAGCGGCATCCCGCTGGCCCGCATCCTCGGCCCGGCCGCCCTGACCGGGCTGATCCTCGGGTACGGCGCGGCGGGCTGGCTCGTCCTCGGCGCGCTGATCGCGGCGGCCGCCGTGGCCACCGTTCCCGTGGCGCGCTGGGCGGCCCGGCACCGCCCGGGCTCCCCCGCCATCCCGGTCGCGCCGGTCGCCTGAGGCGACCGGCGCGCGGGCTTCGCCGCACTACCCCAGCTGGTCGCGGCGGCGGGTCAGGGCGGCGGTCTCGGCGGTGTTGCCCGCCAGCTCGATGGCTCTGCCGTACGCCGCCCGCGCTTGCTGGCCGAGGCCGAGCCGGCGCAGCAGGTCGGCGCGGGTCGCGTGGTAGGCGTGGTAGCCGGCCAGCTGGTCGGCCAGGCGGTCGACGGCTGCCAGCGCCACCTCGGGGCCGTCGAGCTCGGCGGCCGCGATGGCCCGGTTGAGGGCGACGATCGGCGACGGATCGATCCGGATGAGCTGGTCGTAGAGGGCGACGATCTGCGACCAGTCGGTGTCGCGGACGTGGCGGGCGGAGGTGTGCACGGCGTTGATCGCCGCGAGGATCTGGTAGCGGCCCGGCGCCGCCCCGGTGGCGGCAGCGGCGAGGCGCTCGCGCACCAGCCGATGACCCTCGGCGATCATGGCCGCGTCCCAGGCCCCGCGGTCCTGCGCGTCGAGGGGGACCAGTTCGCCGCGCGCCGACACCCGGACGGCGCGGCGGGCCTCGGTGAGCAGCATCAGCGCCAGCAGCCCGGCCACCTCACCGTCGGCCGGCAGGAGGGCGCGGATCAGGCGGGTGAGCCGGAGCGCCTCGGCGGTCAGGTCGTGCCGGACGGGATCGGTGCCGGGGCCGGTCGCCAGGTAGCCCTCGTTGAAGACGAGGAACAGCACGGCGAGCACGCCGGAGACGCGGGCCGGGAGATCCGCCGCGGCCGGCACCCGATAGGGGATGCGGGCCGCCTTGATCTTGGCCTTCGCCCGGGTGATCCGCTGCCCCATGGCGGTCTCCTGCACCAGGAAGGCGCGGGCGATCTCCGGCACGGTCAGCCCACCGACCAGGCGCAGCGTCAGCGCCACGCGGGCCTCCATGGCGAGCGCCGGGTGACAGCAGGTGAAGATCAGCCGGAGCCGCTCGTCATCGATGGCACCGGGCGGGTCGGGCGGGTCGTCGTCGCGCACCAGCTGAGCCTGCTTGTGCTTGTCGTCGCGCTTGCTCTCGCGCCGGATCCGGTCGATGGCCTTGCGGTTGGCGGTGGTGGTCAGCCAGGCGCCGGGGTTGGGGGGTACGCCGTCGGCCGGCCACCGTTCGACGGCGGTCGCGAACGCCTCGGCGGCCGCCTCCTCGGCGATGTCGAGGTCGCCGAAACGTCTGGTCAGGGCGGCGACCACCCGGGCCCACTCCCGGTGGTGCGCCTGCGTGATCGCCGCCCGGACGTCGGCCTCGCTCATCGGAACGGCCGCACCTCGACCTTGCGGTTGCAGGCCTTCGAACCCTCGGCGGCGAGGTTGAGCGCCACGTCGAGGTCGGGAGCCTCGATGATCCAGAAGCCGATGAGGAACTCCTTCGACTCCACGAAGGGCCCGTCGGTGAACAGAGCCTCGCCGCCGCGGCTGTCGATCACGGTGGCCGTGCCGGGCCCGCCGAGGCCGCCGGCGAAGACCCAGTAACCCTCGGCCTGGAGCCGGTCGTTGAACACGTCGATAGCGGCCCGCTCGGCCGGGGAGGCGAGGTCGGTCGAGTCGGTGATCACGGAAACCAGAAACTGCATCTGACGATCATCTCCTGTCGTTCGGGACTCCACCGATTCTGCTCGGGCGTGGCCGACGCCGCCCGGCCGGACTTCCGCCAGGAACTGTCGGCAAGCTTGCAGAGATTTCTCTGCAGAAATGTCTCTGCATAGGCTACCGTCAGCACATGACCGATCCCCAGCAAGACCGTCACGTCACCGATCCCGCCGACCTCAAGGCCGTGGCCCACCCGCTGCGGGTGCAGATGCTCGCGCTGCTGCGGCGGCATGGGCCGGCGACCGCCACCGAGCTGGCCCAGCGGCTGCACACCGAGACCGGGTCCACCAGCTACCACCTGCGCATCCTCGCCAAGCACGGCTTCGTCGCCGAGGCGCCGGCCGACCCGGAAGGGCGCCGACATCCCCGGGAGCGCCGCTGGGCGGCCGTGCACCGCACGACCGGCTGGAGCAACACCCAACTCGCGGCGACCGACGCCGGGCGGGAAGCGGTGGCCATGATGCGCCGCCGGCAGGTCGAGGTCCTCATCGGCGACGTCGAGCGCTTCGAGACCGAGCAGGACCGGCTGGCGCCGGCCTGGGTCGAGGCCGCGGGCATCGGCGACCTTCTGGTACGGCTGACCGAGGCGTCCATGACCGAGCTGTGGGACCGCTTCTACGCCCACCTCGACGAACTGCGGGCGCGCGACTCCGACGACCCGGCGACCGCCGTCGTCTCCATCGTGGTGGCCGGGTTCCCCCGCGCCGCGGACCGATGACCGGCAACGCGGCCGCGCGCCGCTACGCCCTGCTGAGTTTCCTGCTCTGGCTGCCGGCCGGGCTCTACCTCGTCCCGCTGGTCCTGCTGATGCTCGACCGCGGCCTGCCGGTGGCCACGATCGCGGTCGTCGGCGTGGTCTACGGGCTCACCATCGCGGTCCTCGAACTGCCCACCGGCGGGCTGGCCGACGTCCTCGGGCGCCGGCCCGTGCTGATCGCCTCGGCGGTGGCCGGCGCCGCCGGTCTGCTGCTGCTCGGCCTCGCCGAGACCGTCGCGCTGTTCCTGGCCTCCGCCGTGCTGCGCGGCGCCGCCCGGGCCCTGTCCACCGGGCCGTTGGAGGCCTGGTACGTCGACACCGTCCACGCGGAGCTCGGCCGGGACGCCGACCTGACCGCCGGCCTGGCCCGCGGCGAGGTCGCCGCTTCCCTGGCCCTGAGCGCCGGCACCCTGGTCGGCGGGCTGCTGCCGCTGGCCCTGGGCGGCGTCGCCGGGCTGCCGGCGCTGGCCGTGCCGGTGCTGCTGGCCGCCGGCGCGGAGGCGCTGCGCGGGCTGCTCACCGTCCGGCTGCCCGAGCCGCCGCATCCGCGGCCGGCCCTGGCCGCCGTGCTGCGCGGCGTGCCGGCCACCGTCGCCGCCGGGCTGCGGGTGGCGGGCCGCGACCGCGCCCTGACCCGGGTGCTGCTGGCCGCCGGCGGGGCGGGCATCGCGCTGGGCACCATCGAGCTGCTCACGCCCGCCTGGCTGGCCGGGCTCTCGTCCGGCCCGCGCGCCGCCGCCACCTACGCGGTGGTCGCGGCGGCGGGATTCGGCGCGGACGCGATCGGCGGGATGCTGGCCGTCGCCGCGGTGCGGCACTTCGGGTCGCACGCCCGGGCCGCGATGGCCGGCTGGGGCGTGTCGGCGCTGGCCCTGGCCGGGCTCGCGGGCTGCGCGCTGCTGTCCGGGACGGCGGCCATGGTGTTCGCCGGGGTGGCCTACTGCGTGCTGTTCATCGGGCTCGGCGCCGGCTTCCCGGCCCAGGCCCACCTGCTGCACGAACGGGTCGAGCCGGGCGAGCGCGCCACGGTCCTGTCCGTGCAGTCCCTGCTGATGCAGGCCGTCGGCGCGGTGGTCATCCCGGTGATCGGCTGGCAGGCCACCCGGAACGGCATCGAGGTGGGCTACGCCATCGCCGCGGTCGCCCTGCTCGCCTCGGCCGGGCTCTTCCTGCGCCTGCGGGCGGCGCCGCGGATCGCCGCCGAGGCACCCGCGAGAGCGTTCGGGGCCCTCACATAGACGCATGCGAACGTTTCGCAGAAACAGCAACCCGGATCGACCTGCCCGTCGCGTCTAGAAGACGAAGAACGTGTTGCCGATACCTCGCTCGCCGGATCCCGCCAGCGTTCTCGACAGCGTCAGCAATTGGGCGTCGGTCAACGACGATACGTAGTCGAGAATCGCACGGCGGCCGCTGGTCGGAGAATCCGGCATGCCTTCCCGGTATTCGTACAAGGTTCTCGGCAACCGCCGCGGGTCTCGTTCCGACCACTCCAGCAGCCGGGCCACGGTGTCTCGCAGGACGCGGGTCTGGCCGAGCTGGCTCAGCGCCAGTTCGGCGCGGGCGATCACGAACTTGCGGGTCAGCCATTTGAGCACCTGCACCTCGTGCCAATGGTCGTCCCTCAGCCTGGCCGTGACGGCCTCGTGCGGGCCGTTCGGCCCGGCTGTGATGCCGCGGACGTAGGAGTCGGTCCGGGCGGCGAATGCGGAACGGATCATCGTGTACGCGGTTCGCGAACCGTTGAAATGGCGCAGCATGGTGTATTCGATGAGCACGAGCACCTTCTCGGCCGCGAGCGCCAGGTGTCCGTCTCTGTGCCGGGACGGAAAGTCGCGCTTCAGCCTCAGGTCCAGCGCTTCCAGCTCGTGAAAGTCCTCGGCTACCGGGACGTGGGCGGTCGTGTTTCGCCGGGCGCCCAGAAAGTCGCCGAGCACGGCGACGATCTGGTTACGGGGGAACGACCCGGCGCAGTAGAAGTCCTCGAGGTCGTGCAGCGCGTAGGTGATGTCGTCGGCCGTGTCCATGATCGACGCTTCGAGAGTCTGGGCTTCCGGGGCGACGGGCACGGCTGCTCTCACGTTGTCGAAGGTGAGCTTGTCGGACTCGTAGGCGTTGAACTTGCGCCATTTCACGCTGTCCGGGTCCTCGTCGCGCAGCCACGGGTATTTGATGACCGCGGCCAGGGTGGCCGCCGTGAGGTTGAGCCCGGGGTGATGCTGGAACCGGCTCTCCAGCCGGCTGAGAACCCGGAAGCTCTGCGCGTTCCCCTCGAAACCGTTCGGCAGATCCATCTGCTCGCGGGCGTACACGTCGAGAGCTTGCTCGCCCGCGTGGCCGAAGGGGGGATGCCCGACATCGTGCGCCAGGCAGGCCGCCTCGACGACGTCCGCATCGAGCCCGCCGCCGGCCGCGATGACGGCTTCATCGGTTCGCGAGGCGAGCTGGTCGGCGATCCTCCTGCCGACCTGACCGACCTTGATGGAGTGGGTCAGCCTGCTGTGCATGAGGTGGCCGGAATAGTCGGGGCTGACGATCTGCGTGACGCCCGCGAGCCTGTGCAGCGCGGGAGAATGCAGCACCCGGTCGCGATCGAGACGCGCCTCGGTGCGGATGTCGTTCGGGCGCTTCTCCGCACGCGCGCGCGAGTCGCGGCCGGTCGAGGGCGCGGGGCCGTGCTCCCCGTTCTCCTGGGTGGTCACGCAGCTGTCGACGGTCAGTCGGATCTGCTCCCAGTGAATGAGATCCCACAGTTCGGCGGCGACGTTGAGCTTGCTGGTGTGTGCCCGCGCCCCGACCTTCTGCAGGAGATCTTCGATGCCGATCAGCCGGTGGGCGTGCACCGTTTCAAGGATGAGTTCGGCCAGCCTGTTCGTCACGTCTTGCCTCCTGGCTGCGCACCGGCCGACAGCTTGACCGGTAATGGTTCGGGCGGAGCCGGCGATTCCTTGCTCGGCAGGTGGGCGAGGATCTGCTGCGCGCGGTCGTCCGCGACGCGGGTGACCAGCTGCTGAGCTATGCCGAAGACGAGCGCGTAGGCGAGGATCTGCCGTTGGTTGTCGAGGTTGGAGAGTCCGGGGACGAAGGCTCCGGACAGGAGCAGGACTCCGATGATCGCGCTGAGCGCGCCGGCCGGGACCTTGAGGACGGCCAGCGCCGTGGAGACCGGGTAGGGCGTCGACGAGCCGCGGAGATTGCGGATGCCGACGGTCGCTCCCACGAGGCCACCGACCGCGCCGAGGCCCGCGACGATCAGGATGTCGCCGCCGGTGGGCTCCTGACGGTCACCGCTCGGGCACACACTCATCAGCTGTGGCACCGGCTGCTGCGCGATTTCCGAGGTGGTCACGCCCGGCTCGAAGCACAGCGGAATGGCGGCCGGAGAGAGCGCCACCGCGGCCACCAGGATGCCGGTGAGCAAGGCGATGGCCATCGCCGTGAGCAGGAGGATGTTGCGGAAGTCCCGCAGCCGGATGTATTCCTCGTCCGCCGCGTCGTACACCGTCTCCATCGCCTGCTTCAGGGCCGCTCGCCGTTGCTTGCGGCGGCTGCGACGCAGGAGCTCCTCCGCTTCCAAACGGCGCGGATCGTTGCGGTCGAGCACCATGGCCAGGCGGGTGGTGACGTCGGGCACCACGGCCTCGAACTCGGGGCCGGGCAGCAGGTCGACGAGGAAGATCTTCGCGGCGTGCAGATGCATGTAGGCGCTCTCGACGGAGGTGCCTCGCCACTTGTCCCGCAACCCGCGGCGCTTGAGCTTCGAACGGCATCGGCAGGCCTCGCGCGCCCGGGTCAGGTGGCGTTCGACGGCTGCCTTGCTGACAGCCTCCGGTCCGGTCAGGGCATCGGCCGTCGCGGCACGCATGCGGTGCTCGATCCGGTCGGCCTCGACGGAGACCTGCACCGCCCACGGCTCGGGCCACGGCGGCGGGACTTGGGGCGCTGGCTGGTTCATCGGGTCTCCACGGCGGGGGCGGGCCGGTCAGAACGGGACAGCGGCGCGGATGAGATCGAGGACCTCGTCCGCCCAGCCGAACACCGACAGGGTGGAGTCGATGTTCTGCGGCGGCCGGGTGACCAGAGTGTCCCGCCGCAGCAGCCGGCCGAAATCGACGGTGACCGGCTCGATGCGCGGCGCGCCGAGGGGCGACCGGAACTCGACCCCGGCCTGCCGCATCACGGTGATGAGCTCCTGGGCGATGATGCCGGCGCCGGTGACGGTGGGGTGGATGCCGTCCAGGGAGAACAAGCCGCCCGTCGCGCGGCCACCGTTGCCGTCGGCGGTCAGGAAACCCGAGGTGTACGGCGGCGTCAGCGCGGCCAGGTCCGCGGGCAGCGGGTAGGGCCGCCACCAGTCCGGCCGGGCCGTCACATCGGTGAGATAGCGACGGTCGGCGAGCCGGTCCAGGACGCCGGCCGTGTCGAGCAGGTACCAGTCCTCGCCGCCGGTGCGGGCTTCCCGGACGACGTCGGTGATCGCGTCGTTGTACTGGTCGACCGCGCTGTCCACGGCGCGCGCCTCGGCCGCGGTGATGTGCGGATCGCGGCCGGGGTCGAAGTCACGGTCGCTGATCCACGGCCGGGTGTAGTAGGGGAAGTACCGCGACCCGGGCTCGATCTTGCCGCCGGTGCCGCGGCAGATCGGGGCGATGGTGACATGCGGGACCGTGCACCAGATGACGTGCCGGGCCCCGATCCCCCGGACCCGGGCGGCCACCTCGGCCAGTTCCGCGGCGAAGTGCAGCGGGCGCCACACGGTGTAGGCGCCCTTACCGTCGAGGTCGCGGTAGTTGTCGCCGCTCCAGACGACCTTCAATTCGCTGACCGCGCCGAGGGCGTTGTTCGCTCCGAGGAAGACGACCAGGGTCTCGATGCCGCCCTCGCCGAGCTCGGCGGCCAGGTCGAAGACGGTCCGGTCGCGGCCGGTCTCCGGCTGGGTGGGGTAGATGCGCAGCGCGGCGCGTTCGGAGTCGTTCTCGATCCGCTGGTTCACCCAGTCGTCCGCCGGGTCGCCCAGCCGGGACAGCAGGCGGGCGGCGGTCTGGCTCAGCGCGTCGCGCAGGTCCCAGCCGTACATGGCGAGGTTGTGCGGGATACTCGTGGTCGTGGGCAGGGCCGAGCCGGGGCCGCGCTCCCAGTAGTCCTCGCCGCCGTCCATCCACTGCCGTGCGGTGAACAGCGCGGCGGGGACCTCCCACCAGTCGACCTCGTCGCCGTGCTGGTCCTGCAGGACGCGAAGAAACAGCTCGATGTTGAACGGCAGGCCGCCGGGGCCGCCGTAGGTCGGGTACCGGAAGGAGTCGAGGCAGCCGAGCTCGTAGGCGACGATGGCGGGCGCGGACAGGCCGGTCTGATAGACGGCGCCGCTCTGCATGCCGTGCAGCAGCGAGTCCCCGATGGTGACCAACCGGTGCTTCGGAGGTGGGACGTCGCCGAGGCCGGCCGCGACGTCGATGCCGAGGGTGGGGTCCTCGACCGGGGTGCGCGCCTGATCGGTGATGTCGACGTCGGGAGGCAGGGGTGCGGGCATGACGGCAGTCCTTCCAGAAACGGATACCCCCATGGTCGATTTCGCGGCGCCCTTCCGCGTCTGCGAAATGCGGTCAACAAAGGCACCGGGGTACGCCGTACGGCGTAGGCGAATTTCCGTGGAGTTGACATCGGTCGATTGATGGACTGCTCTGGAATCACCATCCTTCGATGTCGCAGGAGGCTCGATGTCATCCCGACGCCGCTGGGCGGCCACCGCCGCCACCGCCGTACTGACAGTCGGACTACTCACCCATCCCGGTGCGAGCGCCGCCGCACCACCCGCCACCCCGGCCGCCGGTGCGGTGGTCGCGCCGGCCGCCGGCGAGACCGCCCTGATCCGCTTCCGGTTGCCGGACGAGGCCGCGTTCCACGACCTGGTCGCCTCCGGTGCCGACGTCGCGACCCGGCCACGGAGCACGAACGGGCAGGTCATGGCCGATGTCGTGGTGACCTCCGCCGAGTTCGCCGCGCTGACGGCGCGCGGCGCGGTCGCCGTACAGGTGATCCAGACCGAGGCCGACGGCGCCCGCCGGCTCGCCGAGCGCCGGGGCACGGCCCGGGCCGCCGGCGCGGACACCCTGCAGTTCCTGCAGGCGTACTGGTGGAGCAGCGGCGGGCGGACCTTCCTGCAGACGCAGGTCGCCACGTCGGCCTCCGACGACCCGGACGTCGAGATCACGGTGACCTGGACGACCGCCGACGGCACCACCGGCAGCTACCCGCTGTACCGGTTCGAGGACGCCGGCGAATACCAGTACCACGTGCAGGTGCCGCAGCGGCTGCCCGCGCAGCCGGTCAAGGTGAGCGCGGTCTCCAGCCTCGGCGGGCAGTCGCGGGTGATCACCCCGGCGGCCTGGCCGAACGCGACCCCGCCCGCGCTGCCGAGCGGATACCAGAAGGACTTCATCGACGCGTACCTGACGCCGACCGACCTGCGGGCGCGGATCCAGCGGCTGGGCCGGCAGTACCGCGGCCTGGTCGACGTGGTCAACCTGCCGAACAAGACCCAGGGCTACCGCCGTACGGCCGCGGCCTACCTCGGTGACCCCGCCGCCGCGGCCGTCGTGGTGGAGTCGGTGAAGTTCGGCGACCAGGGCCTGAACGGCGTCCAGGTGCGCACTGTGGACCCCGGGCGGGCGAACCGGCCGCTCGGTGCGGCGTACCGGGACCGGGTCTTGACCGTCTCGCTGGCCACCGACGCCGGCGGCAAGGTGATCAGCACGACCGACGACGTGGCCGCCTTCATCACCGCGCGGTACCCGCAGCGCTTCACCGCCTTCGTCGAGGACGGTTCCGCGGGCCTGCCGATGCCGGTCGCCGGCCCGGCGCGCCTCGACGACGGACTGCGGGGCACCGAGGTCTCCCGGCGGCCGTGGACGGTGCAGGCACTGCGGATCGGCGCGGTCCGCGACGGCTCGAAGGTGGGCGTGCTGGCCTACAGCCAGGAGCACGCCCGGGAGTGGGCGACGCCGTTGGTGACCATGGAGTTCGCCGAGCGCCTGCTGGCCAACTACCGGACCGACCCGGCGACCCGCGAGCTGCTGAACTCGGTCGAGGTCTTCGTCATCCCCACGGTCAACCCGGACGGCGCGAACTACTCGTTCAACGACTTCAACTTCCAACGCAAGAACCTGGTCAACCACTGTACGGGCGCGGCCCGCGACCCCCGCCTGCGCGACCAGTGGGGTGTCGACGTGAACCGCAACTACACGGTCGGCTCCCTGTTCGACGGCTACGTCGGCGGCAGCACCAACTGTCTGTCGGGGGTGTATTCGGGCACGGGTGAGCTGTCCGAGGCGGAGAGCGGCAACGTGGTCGCGTTCGCGAAGGCCCACCGGAACATCAAGTACTCGCTGAACGTGCACAGTTACGGCGGCTACTTCATGTGGTCGCCGGGGGCGTACAAGGCGGCGGGCCGGGTCACCCTGCCCCGCCCGTCGATCGACGAGTCGAAGTACTTCCAGGACAGCGCCCGCCGCATCATCGGTGCCATCGGCGCCGGGCGCGGGACGGTGACCTGGCCGGCGTACACCGGCCCGGTCGCCGACGTGCTGTACTCGGCGGCGGGCAACTCCGCCGACCAGCTCTACTACGACCTCGGCATCGTCGCCTGGAACTTCGAGATCGGCAACGACCTCTGGAACGAGCAGACCCAGCAGTGGGAAGGGGTGGGCTTCCAGCCGCCCTTCGCCGAGGCGCACGCCGAGTCCCAGGAATACGCCGACGGCCTGCTCGAACTGGTCCGCATCGCCCGCGACAGCGCGGCGACCGGCTAGGGCGGTGCGCCAGGTGACGATGGCGGGCCGCGACGCCACCCGGCCGCCGTAGCCGGTGGTCCCGCCGGTGACCCGGCCGTCGGCGCCGGCCGGGTCACCGAAAAAGAGGGCATTTCATGTCTTTACAGGCAGAAAGTCGGGCAAGCTGGGCCTGAGCCCGCAGCCGACCTGTCAGGAGATGAGTTATGCCGGCCCTTCCCGCATCGCCCCGGAACGGTGTGCTCCGACCGTGGGGCGCCGGAACCGCCGCCGTTCTGCTCGGGGTCGGCCTCGCTGTGGCGCCGGCCGCCCCGGCGCGTGCCACGGCCGTCTGCGCCAGCGCGACGCCGGCCCTGGACACGCAGGTCACCTGCACCAGCGCCGGCACCCAGGACGTCACCGTCCCCGCCGGGGCGACCGCCGTGCACCTGAAGGTCACCGGCGGCGGCGGTGGCGGCAGCCGGGCGGCGGACGGCTGGGCCAGCGGCGGCAAGGGCGCGGTGACCTCCGGCTGGGCGACCCTGCCGCTCGGGACGAGCTTCCTGCGGATCAAGGTGGGCGCGGGCGGCGCGGGCGGCGTCGCCGGCACGGACGACTCCCTCGGCGGTGGCGGCGGTGGCGGCGGCTCCGGTGTCTTCGCCTACAGCGCCACCTCCGTCATGCTCGGCACGCTGGTCATCACCGGTGGTGGCGGCGGCGCCGGCGGGCAGGATACGAGCACGACGGTCACCGGCGGCGGGGCAGGCGGTAACGCCGGTGCCGCCGGCACCGGCTACGGCAGTGCCTACAGCGCCAACGGTGGGGCCGCCGCCTCGGGGGTCAACGGGGGCGCCGGTGGGTCCGGGGACTACGCCGGCACGGCCGGGGGCGGCGCCATGTGGGGAGCCATCGCGTCGGGCGGGATCGGTGCCTCGATCGGCACCCGGCGCGCCGGCAACGGCGGCGGCGGCTACTCCGGCGGTGGTGGCGGCGGCGCGCAGGACCTCGCCCTGGCCGGCGCCGGCAGCGTCGGCAGCGTGATGACGCTGACCACCCAGTACCTCGGCGGCGGCGGTGGCGGCGGTGGCAACTACACCAACACCGGCGCGATGCCGGCCAGGTGGTTCGGTCACGCCGGCGGCACCGGCGCCGGTTCCGGGGGTACGGGGCTGGCCGCCGGCGACCCGACGACGATGCCCGACGGCGGCACCGGCGCGGTCGAGGCGACGTTCGTCGAGGTCGTGCCGACGCCCGCGATCACCTCGATCTCGCCGACGACGGGCCTGCCGAGCGGTGGCGGCACGCTGACCATCACCGGCACCGACCTGGAGGGGACGCAGGCCGTCATGGTGGGGGCGATGGCCTGCGGTTCCGTCGTGGTGGTGTCGCCGACGCAGGTCACCTGCACCATTCCGATGAGTGCCCTGGCCATCCCGGTGAGTGTGCAGGTCGTCAGCCCGCGGGGGGTGTCACCGCTGTTCAGCTCCTACACCTACGCGGCGGCGCCGACGGTGACCTCGGTGTCGCCCACGTCCGGCCCGCTGGCCGGTGGCACCACGCTGACCATCACCGGCACCAACCTGCTCGGTACGAACTCGGTCACGGTCGGCAGCGACGCCTGCACGTCGGTCGTGGTGCAGTCCGCGACGGAAGTGACCTGCACCCTTCCGGAGAAGCTCGAGGCCGGCGCCTTCGACGTGGTGGCCACCAACCCGATCGCCTCGGGCACCAAGCTCGCGGCGTACGAGTACGTGGAGACACCCACGGTGACATCGATCTCGCCGGTGACGGGCCTACTGGCCGGCGGCGGCACGCTGACGATCACCGGCACCCTGCTGACCGACACCTCCGCGGTGTCCCTCGGCGGCACGGCGTGCACGACCATCGCGAACGTGTCCGCGACCGAGGTGACCTGCACGATCCCGTCCCGGCTCACCACCGGCACGGTCGGCCTGGAACTCACCGCGACCGCCGGCACGGCCTCGCTGGCCAGCGCGTACGAATACACCCAACCGGCGCCGACCATCGACTCGGTGTCGCCCATCTCCGGCCGGCTCTCCGGCGGTGGCACGCTCACCATCACCGGCACCAACCTCTCGCTGACCAGCTCGGTCATGCTCGAGGAGACCGCGTGCACGACCATCGTGAACGTGTCGCCGACCCAGGTGACCTGCACCATTCCCGCCGGGACGGCGCTCGGCCCGGTGCAGGTGAACGTGACCACGGCCGGCGGATTCGTCGGGGCGGCCGGCGCGTACACCTACGTGGCCACGGCGACCGCTCCGCCACCCGTCATGACCCCGACCACGGCGCCCACCCTTGAGCCCACGCCTGAGCCAACCGTTGAGCCCACTCTTGAGCCCACACCTGAGCCCACGGCTGAGCCCACGCCGACCGGGACCCCGGCGCCGGGACCCGACGCACGGCGCCCCCTCCCGGGCCTACGCCGCCCCCGCCCCCGCCCCCGGCGCCGGCACCCAGCGCGGCCCCGCGCCTGCAGTTGACGCTGGACCTGGAGGTCAACTCACCGGTGGTCGGCGCCCAGGCCGTGATGACCGGCGGCGGCCTGCGGTCGCAGTCGAAGTACGTGCTGACGATGCGCTCGACGCCGGTGCAGGTGGCCGCCGGCCTCACCGACGACGCCGGCAACTTCCGGGCCCAGATCAAGCTGCCCAGCAAGATCTGCGTCTCCGGCGGCCTGCACGAGTTGGTGCTCACCGGGATCACACCGGACGGCGACGCGCTGCGCGACAGTAGTTGGATCGTGCTGGACGACAACTGCAAGAGCCGCAGCGTGCGCAAGGCGAAACCGGTCGACAACACGGTCACGCTGGGGACGTTCATCTTCCCGCATCTGTCGGCCAAGCTGACCCCGCACTCGAAGTCGGTGTTGCGCGGCCTGCGGAGCCCGATCAGGACCGCGAAGCGGATGACCATCACCGGCTACACCCAGACGACCATGAAGTCGAAAGCGGCCAGGAAGTTCAACCGTGACCTGGCGAAACGGCGTGCCGCCGCGGTCCGCGCCTATCTGCGGAGCCTGGGTGTCAGGGCGCCGATCACCATCGTGGGTGCCGGCGGCGTCAGCCCGCTCCGCGGCAAGGCCCAGAAGTACAACCGGCGGGTGGTCATCAGGGTCCGCTACTGACCCGCGAACCGGCCGACCGCGAGATCCGGCCGGTCAGGGCTCCGCTCTGGTGCGGGCGGCCAGTTCCCGGACCACATCGACGAACAGGTCGACGTCGGCCACGGTGCTGCGCCAGTTGACGATGGCGGGCCGCAACGCCACCCGGCCGCCGTAGACGGTGGTCCCGCAGAAGACCCGGCCGTCGGCGATCAGCGCTTCGCCGACGGCCCGGTTCCACCGGTCAAGATCCTCATCCGGTACGCCGGGCGGCGCGACCCGGAAACACACGATGCACAGCGGCACGTCGGCGAGGCGCTGCAACTCGGGCGCCTCGTCGATCCGCCGGGCCAGGTGCTGGGCGAGGTCGAGGTGCCGCTCCACCATGGCCCGGTGCCCCTGGCGCCCGTACGCGGTCAGGGTCGCCCAGATCGGCAGCGACCGGGCCCGGCGCGACGACTCGGGCCCGTGCAGGCCGTAGCCGCCGCCGGGATCCCGCGGCCCGGGCAGGTACGCGGCCCCGGGCATGCCGAACGCCGTGCCGAGCCGGCCCGGCTCGCGGATCAGCGCGAACCCGCTCTCGTACGGCACATTGAGCCACTTGTGCGCGTCGGCGGCGATGGAGTGCGCCCGGTCGATGCCGCGCACGAGGTGCGCGCTGCGCGGGGACAGGGCGGCGAACAGCCCGAACGCGCCGTCGACGTGCAGCCAGGCGCCGTACCGCTCGGCCAGCTCGGCCAGGGCGTCCACCGGATCGAAGTCGCCGGCGTTGACCTCCCCGGCGTTGGCGATGAGCACCGCGGGGGCGCCGTCGAGCGCGATCAGCCGGCGTTCGATGCCCACCAGGTCGACCCGGCCGACGTCGTCGCGCGCGCAGACCTGGACGGCGTCGCGCCCGTGCCCGAGCATCTGCAACGCCTTGCGGGCGGAGGCGTGCACGTAGCCGCCGGAGAGCACCGCCATCCGCGGCAGCCCGGACAGCCCGTCCCGCACCGTGTCGGCGCCGTGGCGCTCGCCCCACCACTGGGTGGCGCAGCCGAGCGAGGTGAAGTTGGCGAACGTGGCGCTGCCGACCAGGGCCCCGCCCCAGCCGGCCGGAAGCCCGAACAGCTCCCGCAGCCAGCCGAGCACCACGGTCTCCACCTCGTGCGCGAAGGGAGACGACACCCGGGCGAAGGCGTTCTGGTCCAGCAGCGCGGCGGTCCAGTCGCCGGCGAGGGCGGCCGGGGTGGTGCCGCCGGTGACGAAATGGAAGAACCGCGGGCCGGACGAGGCCGTGGCGGTGGCCGTACCGATCGCGAGCAGACGGTCGACGGCCGCGGTGGTGCCGGTGCCCTCCTCCGGCAACGGGCCGCCGATGCCGGCGAGCGACCCGGCGGCGGCGGGATCGTGCACGGGCCGCTCGGCCAGGGCCTCGACATAGGGGCCGGCGGCAGCACAGACCTGGGCCAGCGCCGCCGCCGCGATGTCCCGGTCGAGCAGTGGATCAGCCATGCGCCTGTCTACTCCTTCTTGCTGTGCCCCTTGGCTTTGCCCTTACCCGGATGGCTCGGAGTGGGTGAGACCGCGGCCGGGCCCTGGGTGGTGGTCGCGCTCGGGTCGTCGGTCAGCAGGGCCGCGCAGAAGTCGGTGATGTGCTCCGCGCCGCCGGCCGCCGCGGTCAGGCTCCGCAGGGACTCGGCCTTCATCGGCTTCTTCTTCGGGTTCTGCTGCCGGGCCTGCCACGATCGGCACAGCCCGCGCGTCGCGGCGCCGGCCGGGCCGGGGGTCCTGCTCGGGCTGACCGAGCTCGGCTCGGGGGTGGGCACGACGGCGCTCTCGGACGCGGCGGGAACCGTCGGGGCCGGGCGGGCGCTGGGTGGCGCCGGCACTCCGAGGCCGGAGAAAAGCTCGTGGGCGTGCCGCTGGGAGGCCCCCGGCAGGTTGCCGGTCTCGGCCGCCAGCGCCGTGCCGCCGAACAGGACGACAGCCACGCCCGCGGCCACCTTCACGACCACCGACCTGGCGAACCCCCTGCGCCTGCTGGTGACCGCGGCGCTGCTCGTCCGGCTTTCCCGGCCCGCGGCCTCGAACGCGGCCATCGCCGCCGGCAGACCGACCAGCTCGTCCGGCCGCGGCGGTGCCGCCGCGGCGGCGAGGAGATCGCTCAGACCGGGGTACGCGGAAGCGCCCGAGTCGGCGGTGAGCAGCTGCTCGACCTCGCGCGACCCGATCCGGCGCATTCGTGAACCACCCATGGCATGGGAAAGAGCGTCCCGCAGGCGCATCGCGTTACACCCCCTCCGGACGCGGCGAGTTCAGACCCAGCGGCGGGCCGGCCGCCCGGCGGGCCTGCACCTCGGCGTGCCCGGCCAGCCGCCGCAGACCGCGCATCGCCGCGATGCGCACCGCCCCGGGCCGCTTGCCGAGCACCTGCGCGGTCTGTGCCACGTCGAGCCCGGCCACCACCCGCAGCATCACCGCCTCGGCCTGGTCCTTCGGCAGCGAAGCGATCATGCCCAGCGCCCAGTCGGTGTCCGCTTTCCGGATCACGTCCTGGGCCACGTCGGGCTGGACCGCCGCCACGTTCCGGTCCGACAGCTCGCTCGGCTCCTCCGGCCGGCGCCGGGCGCGGCGATGCTCGTCGATGGCTCGGTTGCGGGCGATTGTGAACAGCCACACCCGGAAGGCGGGCGGAGCACCGGTGAATCCGCGCAGGTCACGAGCCACCTGGAGCCAGGTCTCCGAGGCCACGTCCTCGGCCGCCTCGCCGACGATGACGCGCAGATACCTGAGCACCGCCGGCTGCATCGCCTGCCACAGAGCGGCGAAAGCGCCCGGGTCCCCCCGGACAGCGGCGGACACGGCACCGGCGAGTTCCTCGTCATCCAATGCACCGAATCCCGTCGTCGAAAGAGCCGAGTCAGCACGCTACACGGCGCCGGCATCGCATTGACCTGGGTGGTAACGGTGTACCTGAGCGGGTGACGCTCAAGGCCGGCGGGCCCGCGTTACTCGAAATCGGGCGCCGGCGCCAAGTGTGTCCGTTGGTCCGTCAACTGGACCGGTTCCCTCATGATGATCCACCCGATCCACTGTCGCCTCGACGGTGGAGATCTGGTCCGATCACCCCTCGGAAGGCCCGGATGGGCACAGAGGAAGGGATCACGATGGGGTTGAATCTGCTGGGCCGGTTCGCGGTCGCGGCCGGAGCGGCGGTCATGGTCGGGTCGGTGACCGGATCGCCCGCGCTGGCCGACTCGACGGTCGCCGTGAACGGCGGCAACGTGCCCACCACCGCGTCCGCGTACGGGACGCACGACTGCGACGCCAACTTCGGCGGCGGCCCGTACCCGGGTAGCGATATTTGGGTGTTTGTCCTACCTGGAAACCATGACAAGGTCGGTGATTTCGTCTCGGTGACGGCGGTTTTCGGCGCGAACGGAACGCTGACCGTCCCGGCGGACGGCGGCGCCGTGGTCACCGACAAGGGCACGAGCAAGGCCTGGATCAAGACTCCGGCGGGGTGGACTCTCACCGGCGCCGCCGCGGTCATCACCGGTACGGCCGACAAGTTCAACCTCACCCACACCTGCCCGGCCGGCGGCGGCCAGACGACGCCACCGACCCCGGTGGTCACCGAGCCGACCCCGGTGGTCTCCGCGTCGACGGGATCCCCGGCCCCGACCGGCGGATCCGGCTCCGGAACCGGCAGCTCCACAGGTGACTCGACCGGCGGCACGGCCGGCGGCGGGTCCGGCGGCCTGCCGGTCACCGGCACGGCGGTGACCGGCCTGGCGACGCTCGGCGGGGCGCTCGTGGCGGGCGGCATCGTCCTGCTGATCCTGCGCCGGCGGCGGGGCGAGCTCGTCTTCTCCGCCGAGGGCGAGTCACCCGACCGGGGACGGGTGTAACGCGGCACGGGCGGGCGGCGCCTCTCTGAGGTAACCGAACAGCGAAGGCGTTGATCGCTCCGCTGGCGGGCGCCGCGGCCGACCACCACGATCCACGACCTGCGGCACCCGGCCAGGGGGTCTCACTCCGGCCGCGTTTCCGGCCGGGCAGAAAGGACGGCCGTATGTCGGGGAACGTGGTGGGCGGTCGTTACCGCCTCCAGCAGCAACTGGGTCGCGGTGGCACGGCGAGCGTGTGGCGGGCGCGGGACACCCGGCTGGATCGCAACGCGGCCGTGAAGCTGCTCCACCCGGTGCGGCGCGCCGACCCGGTGGCGCTGGAACGGCTCCGCCGGGAGGCGCACTCGGTGGCCCGGCTCGAGCACCGCAACATCGTCGGGGTGTACGACTTCGACGTCATCGACGATGCCGCGTACCTGGTGATGGAGCTGGTGGAGGGGCGCAGCGTGAGCGAACTGCTCGCCCTGCGGGGTCCCATGCCGGTCGAGCTGGCGGTGTCGGTCGCCGCACAGATCTGCGACGCGCTGGGCGCGGCGCACGCGGCCGGCATCGTGCACCGTGACATCAAGCCCTCGAACATTCTCATCGGCCCGTCCGGCGTCGTGAAGGTCTGCGACTTCGGCCTCGTCCGCATGCAGCAGGCCGCGGGCGACACGGCGCTGACGGGCACCGGCGCCGTCGTCGGATCCTGCCATTACATGGCACCGGAGCAGGCGGTCGGGCAATGGGTCGACGGCCGTTCCGACCTGTACGCGCTGGGCTGCGTGCTCTACATGATGCTGGTCGGCGCCCCACCGTTCAACGGGGCGACCGCGATGCACATCCTCGACCTGCACCTGGACGAGCCTCCGGTGCCGCTGCGCGCCCACCGCGACGATGTCCCGCCCGAGCTGCAGCAGCTGGTCGCCGAACTGCTGGCCAAGGACCGCACCGACCGGCCCGCGACGGCCCGGTCGGTGCGCGACCGGCTGACCGCGATCGGCCGGCGGCCGGCGGCCGGCGACACGAACCAGCCGACCGCCGAGCTCTCCGCCGTCGTGGCCTGGCGGACCCGGCCGACGGCATCGCTTCCGCCCGGCACCGCGGTCTCCGACGACCTGGGCACGACCGGTCGCCACCGAACCGTGGCGCCGGGCGTCGCGTGGTATCGCCGGCGGGTGTCCGGCTGGGTAACGGTGCTGGCGGCCGTCGCGCTGGTCACCGCCGTGCTGGCGGCGATCGCGCTGGCCGGCGGCGAGACCGCCAGGGCGGCCGAGAGCTTCACCGGCACGCTGCCCGGTCCCGTCGCCGAGTCCCTCGGCTGACCCGGTCTTGATAGCGTCGAAAACCCTCGGCGTGTCACACCCTCCGCGTCATCTGAGCACTATCCGAAAGATCGGCACCATCCGCCTCGTCGATATCTCGCGGGCGTCGCCAGGTCGGTACGGTGCCCGCCATGCGCCACATCTACACGCTGATCGCCGCGATGTACGTCGTCCCGGCATCCTGGCTGCTGCTCGCTTTCGGTCAGGACCGGTCCGCGCAGGTGTTCGCCGACGCGCGGACCAGCGGCGCCTTCGACACCGGCGCCTTCGTAGCGCCCGCGATGTGCCTCGCCGGGGCCGGGCTGCTGCTCGGGCTCTTCGCGACGCTGCGGTTCTCGCCGCTCGGTGTGGTGCTGACCGGGTCCGTACTCGCGGCCGGCCACCTGGCGCTGCTGGTCGATCCCGACGGCGTGCTGGGCCTGTTCCCGCGGGACCTGTCGGTCGCGGGTCGCGCCATCGACTCGACCACACCGCTGCGCACCGGATCGGCCCTGCTGCTCGGCGCGTTGATGGTGGCGGCGAGCCTCTGCGCCGGCCGGTGGCCCGCGCGGACGCGGGACAAGTCGCCGGGCCCGGGCAGGCCGGCCCCGGTCACCGGGCCGGACATGGTGAACCGGTACGCCGGCACGCGCCGGCCCGGCAACAAGGGCCCGCACCCGTACGCGTCCGGGACCAACAGCATCGATCGTTGGCCGGGGCCCGGCCGATCCCCCTGGCCGTACGCGCAGCGATCGCAGGACCGCAGCCTCGGCGGCTGACCGGGCCCCTCTGACCCGGCGCGATCGACCAGCCTGGAGACTGAGCCGGCTGGATCGACGGCGAGGAGAGGTCGGGCGCGTGGGCGTACGGAAGAACATCCTGATCACCGGGGCGAGTGCCGGGCTGGGCGAGCAGATGGCGCGCGACTTCGCCGCGCGGGGGCGCAATCTCGCGCTGTGCGCGCGGCGCCTGGACCGCCTGCGAGCCCTGCGCGATGAGCTGCTCGCCGCCCATCCGGGCATCACCGTCACGGTCCGGCAGCTCGACGTGACCGACCACGCCCAGGTGTTCGAGGGCTTCGCGGCCGTCCGCGCCGAGTTCGGCACCCTGGACCGGGTGATCGTCAACGCCGGCGGCGGCAAGGGCCGGCCGGTCGGCACCGGTGGCTTCGACACCAACCTGCACAGCGCCCAGACCAACTTCGTGGCGGCGCTGGCGCAGTGCGAGGCCGCGGTGCAGATCTTCCGCGAGCAGCGGCACGGTCACCTGGTGGTGATCTCGTCGATGAGCGCGATGCGGGGCCTGCCCCGGGCGATGACGACCTACTCCGCCGCGAAGGCGGGCGTCGCCGCGCTGGCCGAGGGCATCCGCGCCGACCTGCTCGGCACCCCGGTCAAGGTCACCACCGTCTATCCCGGCTACATCGTCTCGGAGGCCAACCCGGCCTCGAAGCCGAAGCCGATGATGGTCTCCACGGAGCAGGGGGTCCGGGCCATGGTGCGCGCCATCGAGCGGGAACGCCCGCAGGCCCAGGTGCCGTCCTGGCCGTGGGTGCCGGTCGGCTTCCTGATGCGCCACGCCCCGCTGCGGGCGGTCGCCCGGTTCAGCTGACCTGGGTCACCGGCCCTTTCCGCAGCTGGAAAGCCAGGTTGATCTCTCCGCCGGAATCTGTACCCTGCCCCGGTGACGATCTCCCCGCTTCCGCTCCAGGCCGGTCCCGCGTACCCGGAGTGGGACCCGATGCCGCGCCCGCCGCGGCGCCTCGCGTCCTGGTTCGCGCTGCTGTTCGTCGGCGCCGCCGGGATCGTCGCCGTCGTGGGGGCCGGCACCGTCTTCGGTGCCCGGTACGCCGTTCGCACCGACGTCTGCGAGGCACTGGATCTGGGGCTCATCGGGGCCGCGCTGGGCCGGCCGGACCTCTCGGCCGCGGCGGCGAGCGGGCCCGGTGACGTGGACGCGGCGACGAGCCGGCCGGAGCGGCTGTGCCGGTTCACCGTCGCCCAGCCGGACGGCACCCGCCGCGCCCTGGGCACGGTGACCGTCACCTGGTACGACAACGCGTTCATGGGCAAGTTCTCCTACGAGACGCGCCTCGCACAGTCCGACCGCCCGGCCTCCCAGGAGTCCGCCCCGGTGGAGCTGACCGGGCTCGGCGACCGGGCGTTCACGCACCTCGACGACGGCGCCGGGGGTGTCCAGTTCCGGGCCGCGGCGCTCGATTCCAACCTCATGGTGGATCTGCGGGTCGCCGTCACCGCGGGCGATCCGGCCTGGAACGCCGGACAGGCCGGGACGGCGTTCACCGCGCTGACCGGCGCGATCCGGGCCTCGCTCCCCCGGCTGCGGTGAGACCCGCGGCCCGGCTGCACTAACCTGCCGTACGTGCTCATGCCCGATGATTCCGCCACGACGATCGTCGCTCCCTACGACCCGGCCTGGCAGCAGTCGGGGGCTGCCCTCGCCGACCAGGTGGCGGCCGCGCTGGCGCCGCTGGCGCTTCGGGTGGACCACATCGGCAGCACCTCGATCCCCGGCATGGCGGCCAAGCCGGTCTGCGACCTGCAGGTCAGCGTCGCCGACCTCGACGACGCCGGCGCCGCCTTCGACGAGCCGCTGGCCGCCCTCGGCTTCGCCCGGCGACCGTACGAGCAGGACCACGTGCCGGCCGGTTGCGACGATCCGGCGCACCGATGGGCCAAGCGGTACTGGCACAAGCGGATCCCCGGCGAGCAACAGGTCAACCTGCACTGCCGGCTCGCGGGCTCGCCGAACGAGCGGCTGGCGCTGCTGTTCCGCGACTGGTTCCGCGCCCACCCGGGGGCGGTGCCGGCGTACGCCCGGTTCAAGGGCACCCTCGCCGCCGCCGTCGGCGACCTGGGCGTCTACACCGACGTCAAGGACCCGGTGGTCGACCTGGTGGCGACGGTCGCGGAGGAGTGGGCGGCGACCACCGGCTGGCGTCCCGGCCGGCGCTGACCGTCGGCGTTCGCGCGGGATGTGGTGCGGTGCGCCCCGAGCTAGCGCAGCGGTGGCAGGGCGGCCTGCGCGGCGCGGCTGAGCAGCCGGAGGTCGTCCATGAACCGGTCCCGGTGCGTGGGCGGCAGCGGGTCGAGGAAGAAGCGCTGGATGTTGGCCACGTGCACAGTGGCGGCGCGCACCGCGGTCTCCTCGCCGAGCGGCGTGAGCCGCACCAGGCGCCCGCGCCGGTCGCCGGGGTCGTCGGCGCGCTCCACCAGGCCGGCCGCCGCCATCCGGTCGACCAGCCGGGTGACTCCCCCGGTGGTGAGCACCTGCGCCCGGCCGATGGCCTTCATCGGCAGGCCGTCGCCGCCGGCTCGGGCCAGGATCAGCAGCACCTCGAACATCAGGTGGCTGATCCCGGACTCCTGCTCGACGGCCCGGCCCAGCAGGTGCTCCAGCCGGTTGGCCGCTCCCAGCAGCCGGCCGAAGCCCACGATCAGCTCGTGGTCCGCGGCCTCCTTCGCCGTCGCGATGCCCGCCCGCTCATCCACCGTGCCGCCGCTGTCCATGGTGCGGGAATCTACCGGCCGGCCCGGCCGGTGATCAGCTCGGCTGGTGGATGGCCTCGCCGGCGATCTCGATCCGGACCTTGCGGCCCACCAGGAAGCCGCCGCTGTCCAGGGCGACGTTCCACACCAGGCCGTACTCCTCCCGGTTGATCTCGGCGGTGGCGCTGAAGCCGATGATGTCCCGGCCGTACGGATCGCGGCGCGCCCCGCCGAAGTCCATCTGCAGGTCGACCTGCTGGGTCACGTCCTTGATGGTCAGATCCCCGGTCAGGACGAACCGGGCAGCCGTCGTGGCGGCCGCCTCCGGAAGGTCGGCGGTGGTGCCGCGGCGGCTCAGCGGATTGTTGCGCAGCCGCGCCCACTGGAAGATGGGGTCGCTTCCGCCCAGCCATTTGGCCCCGGTGCTGCGGTATTCCAGAGTGGGATAGGCCTCGGCATCGAGAAAGTCGGGACTGCGCAGATGAGTGTCGCGTTCGGCATTGTTGGTGTCGATCGTGGCCGCCCGGATGCTCGCGGTCACCGACGACAACAGCGGATCCTCGGCCACCACGATGGTCGCGGTCGCCTCGACGAATTCGCCGCGGACCGGACTGACCATCATGTGCTGGGCGTGGAAGCCGATCCGCTTGTGCGCCTCATCGAGGACATAGACGCCGGATTCCGGAATGGTCACACCGTTCCAGACCCGGGTGGGGCGATCAGACACCGCTACAGATCTCCTGGTCATCGATGTTTGCCACTGTCTTCGGCCGGGACCAGTCGATCTTAGGCCCGGAACGTTTTCCGGGTTACCCCTGGACAGTGTCGATGACGTGACAGGCCACACACGAAACAGTTCTTTTCTACGAGAAAACGCCAATACCGGAACGGAGATCAGGACGGCCGAGTGGTGAGCGGGACGGCATTATAGCCACGCAGCACAAAGGTCGGACGGTGCACCGGATCGGCGGCCAGGGCGAGCCGGGGTGCGTGGTCGAGCAGGGCGGCCAGGGCGGTCCGCAATTCGAGGCGGGCCAGCGGGGCGCCGAGACAGAAATGCAGTCCCGCGCCGAAGCCGACGTGCGGGTTCGGGTCGCGGCCGACATCGAAGGAGTCCGGGTCGGCGAAGGCCGCCGGGTCACGGTTGGCGGCACCGAGCAGCGCGGCCACCTCGGCGCCAGCGGGGATCGTCACCCCGGCCAGCTCCACGTCGGCGGCGGCGGTGCGGACGAACATGTGCAGCGGCGGGTCGTAGCGGATCATCTCCTCCGCCGCGGTGGGGATCAGCCCGCGGTCGGCGCGCAGCCGGGCATGCTGGGCGGGGTGCCGCAGCAGCGCCACCACGCCGCCGCCGAGGGCGTTGACCGAGGCCTCGTGACCGGCGTTGAGCAGCAGGATCGCCGAGGCCACCAGCTCGTCGCCGGAGAGCCGGTCGGTGCCGTCACGCACCGCGACGAGGTGGCTGAGCAGGTCGTCGCGCGGCTCGGCGCGGCGCCGGGCGGCCAGCTCACGCAGATAGTCGGCGAAGTCCCGGCAGGCGGTCAGGGCGGCGGCCTCCGTCGCCGGGGTGGGCGACACCTCGTACATCCGCACCATGGCCGCCGACCACGGCCGCAGCCGGTGCCGGTCGGCGGCGGGCACCCCGAGCAGCTCGGCGATGACCGTGACCGCCAGCGGCTCGGCGACCGCCGCGAGCAGGTCGAATTCGGTCCCGGCGGCGGCCAGCAGCGCGGCCGCCTCGGCGGCGACGGCCGGGCCCAGCCGCTCGACGTGCCCGCGGGTGAAGGCCTTGGCGACCAGCGACCGCAGCCGGGTGTGCACCGGCGGCTCGTTCTCCATCATCTGGTTGCGGTGCAGCAGGTTGAACGGCTCGTACACCTCGGCGGGCTCACGATCCCGCCAGAACCGGCCGAGGGCGCGGTCGCGCAGCACCGCGCCCACCGCGGCATGGCCGGCCGCCAACCACCGGCCGGTCGCGGCGTGCCAGCTGACCGGCGCGCGCTCGCGCAGCAGAGCCAAGCCGGGGTACGGATCCCGCAGGAACTCCGGATCCGCGAAGTCGAGGTCCATCCCCGCAAGGTAGCGGGCGGCGGCGGCACCGGCCATCGCCACAGGCCGGCATGGTCAGACGGATGAATCGCCCCCACCCGGCCCTTCACCAGGGAAATACTTGTACATTTCACGCATGGACGAGGCCGGCGGCGCAGCCGAGAACGGACGCTACGACGGCGGCACCGAGCGCTGTGACGGCGGCACCGAGCGCTCCGACGGCGGCGCCGAGCCGGAGATCACCTCCGCCTGCCGCGCCGTCCGCAACCTGCTGCAGGCCCAGGAGAGCCTGATCGAGGTGCTCAGCGCGCAGGGCATGCTCGACGACCGGGCCACCGGCGTGCTGGCGGCGATCGACCAGCTCAAGGCCGAGGCGGAGCACGCCCGGCAGCGCGCCGCCGGCGCCTGGGCCGCGACCCACCCGGTCGGACGCTGACTCCCGCGTCGTGTGCGTCACCATCCCGCACCTCCCCTGAGTCATTGCTGCCCGAGACAGCGCGACCCCGGGCCGATTGCTTACCTAAAGGAGGTGCTATACATTCGTAAGTGAGCCGCTGGGGCTCACGAACGGAGACCACAGCGATGAAATTCCTCCTCCTCGGGGCCACCGGCGCCACCGGCCGGCTGTTCCTGGAGCAGGCCACCGCGGCCGGGCACGACGTAGCGGCCTACGTACGCGACGCCGGCAGCCTGGCTTCCCAACCGCGGCTGACCACCGCCGCCGGCGACGTCCGCGACGCCGACGCCCTCGCCGCGGCGATGCAGGACACCGACGCCCTGGTCAGCACCCTGGGCATCGGCAAGGCCAAGGACCCCGGCAACCTCATCACCGACAGCACCCGCGCGATCGTCCGGGCCGCCGAACGCAGCGGCACCAAACGACTGGTGATCATGTCGGCGTTCGGCGTCGGCGAGTCCCTCGGCAAGGCCAACGCGCTGATGCGGTTCCTCTACGCCGGCGGTAAGGCGACCTTCGCCGACAAGGCCGCCGGGGAACGGATCCTCACCGGCTCCGGCCTCGACTGGACCCTCGCCTACCCCGTCCTGCTGACGAACAAGCCGGCCTCGGGCCGGGTGCGCGCCACCGACCTGGCCGAGATCGACCGGCTACCCGGCCTGCCCCGGATCTCCCGCGCCGACGTCGCCGGATTCCTGCTCACCACCGCCGTCGACGGCACGTGGTCGAGGCGCACCGCCGTCCTGGCCCGCCATCCCCTTCGAAATGGCGACCCGACACCGTGACCAAGACACTCGGCCTCATCGGCAGCGCGATCGCCGTCTCACCCTGGCCGCCGGCCGGAACGTGGTCCTGAGCAACTCCCGCGCCCCCGAGACCCTCGCGGACCTCGGCGACCACGCCCGCGCGGCAACACCGGCCGAAGCCGCACAGACCGGGGACCGCACGACCTACCACCCAGCCAGGCCCGCCCGACACCATCCCCTGGCGCCACAACAGCGCGGCAGCCAGACCAGATCCGCAAGGTGACCACCCAGCCCGCGCTGGCAACCGGGGCGCGCGAGACCCATCACCCAGCCGCATCCGTCGAGAATGCAAGGACGGGCCGGGAGTGACCACGCACTGCATGCGCTCCACCAGCAGTGCGTGGTCACCCCCGGCCTCGGCCGTCCACCGCGAGAAAGTCCAACCCACCAACCGCAACCCCAGGCTTCGGGGCGGGATACCGAGGAGGGCGCGAACCAGCAAGAATGTCCAGGTCGGCGAGGGCTGATCCGGCCGCGCCACCCGACCCCGGCACCGGCCGTGCCGAGAACGCCGCGACGGAGCGATGCGATGAACCCCGCCAACACCGCGCGGCCGGGCCGAGCCCAGGAGACCCGGCAGGCGATCCTCGCCACGGCCGAGCGGTTGTTCGCCCAGCACGGCCTCGTCGCCGTCTCCAACCGCCAGATCAGCGACGAGGCCGGCCAGGGCAACAACACCGCGGTGGGCTACCACTTCGGCACCAAGACCGAGCTGGTCCGGGCCATCGTGCACCAGCGCACCCGGCAGATCGAGCAGCTCGCCGGCCCGCTCGTGGCCCGCCACGCCGGCAGCACCGAGGTCCGCGACTGGGTCAGCTGCCTGGTGCTGCCCCTCACCGACCACCTGGCCGCCCACGACGGGCCCAGCTGGTACGCCCGATTCTGCACCCAGGTCATGGCCGACCCGATGCTGCGGCAGGTCATCGTGGACGACGCCCTCGACGTCGGTGCCGTGCGGGCGACCGCCGTGGGTCTGAACAACTGCCTGCGGGAGCTGCCGCCGCCGGTCCGGGCCGCCCGCAGCGACATGGCCCGCCACGTCCTGCTGCACACCTGCGCCGAGCGTGAGCGCGCGCCGCGGGCGGACCCCGGCTGGCAGCAGACCGCGACGACGCTGGTCGACGCGATCGTCGGGCTGCTGACCGCGCCCGTCACGCGCGCCCCGTCAGGTCATCGGAGTGAAGACGCCGTCGAGCACTAGGTCGATCGAGCGGTCCGCGGCGGCCCGGGCGTCGGCCAGATCCTCGGTGGCCTCGGCGACGCCCTGGACCATCGCGAACAGCAGCAGCAGGTCGGCCGGGGTGACGTCGCCGCGCACGTACCCCTGGCTCTGCGCCCGCCGCAACGGTTCGCAGAAAGCGGCCAGCAACCGCTTCTGGAATCTGTCGCGGGCGGCGGCGTCGAAGCGCCGGGCGAGCAGGACGAGCGGGCGCATCGCCACCTGCGTGTGCAGCACCCCGCGGAGCAGGTCGCGGAACATCGCCGGCTGGCAGTCCGCGCTCGCGGCGAATTCCTCCAGGCGCCGCAGATGGTCGGAGATGACCGCGGCGGCCAGCGCGGTCCGGTCCGGGAAGTGCCGGTAGAGAGTCGCCTGGCCGACACCGGCCCGCCGGGCGATCGCCGGCATCGAGATGACCGTGCCCCCGTCGGCCAGCACCTCGCTCGCGGCCAGGACGATGGCCGCGCGATTGCGCTGGGCGTCTTGGCGACGCGCCGTCGGGGCCCCGTACAACACGGTCACGCTCCTCGCACTGGCGTCGTATGTTACCTGCCGGTAACGAGAATGTCATCATCTTCAATTTCTCGGTACCGATTCCTACGCTGCCGCCACCGAATCGCCGTCCTGTCCCCCAAGGAGTGCGCATGGCGTCACGTCGCTCCCCCCTGCTTCTCGCCCTGCTGGCGATCGTGGCCAGCACCGTCCTGGCAGGCATCGCCGGACCCACCCCCGCCGTCGCGGCAGCCGCCGCCACGACCGGGCCCCGGTTCGTCGACATCACCTCCGACGCGGTGGTCCTCAAGGCCAACGTCGTCGCCCCGGCCGCGACCGGGCGGTACCCCGCCGTCGTGCTGCCGTCGAGCTGGGGCCTCAACGACCTGGAATACCTGGCCCAGGCGAAAGCCTTGGCGGCCCGCGGGTACGTGGTCGTCTCGTACACGCCCCGGGGCTGGTGGCAATCCGGCGGGGAGATCAACACCGCCGGCCCGGCCGACATGGCCGACCTGTCCACCGTGATCGACTGGGCGATCGCCAACACCGCCACCGATCCCGCGCGCATCGGCGCGGCCGGGATCTCGTACGGCGCCGGGCTCAGCCTGCTCGGCTCGGCGTTCGACCGGCGCATCCGGGCGGTCGCCATGATGAGCGGCTGGACGGACCTGAGCTACTCGCTCTACGCCGACTCGACCCGCCATCAGCAGGCGCCCGGGCTTCTCAAGGTGGCCGCCGACCTGCTCGGCAACCCCGGGCCGGAGCTGACCGGCAAGCTCGGCGACTTCGCCGCCAACCGCAACGTCGCCGAGGTGCTGGAGTGGTCCCGGGTGCGCTCGGCGGCGACCTACGTCGACGCCATCAACGCCAACCGGCCGGCCGTCCTGATGGCCAACGCCTGGGGTGACTCGTTCTTCCCGCCCAACCAGCTGGTCGACTTCTACGGCCGGCTCACCGGCCCGAAGCGCCTGGAGTTCCGGCCCGGCGACCACGCGATCGCCGAACTCACCGGCATCTTCGGGCTGGACAACGAGGTCTGGACCAGCGTCCACCGGTGGTTCGACCAGTACCTGGCGGGCCTCGACACCGGCATCACCACCGAGCCGCCGGTGTTCGTCAAGCCGTACAACGCCGCGGCCGAGGGATACCCGGCCTGGAACGCCCTGGCCACCACGACCCGCCGGTACGGGCTGGGCCAGATCCGCCGGCTGGACGGCACCGGCCTGCTCGGCGGCGCGCCCAGCACCGGCTGGAGCAAGTCCATCCCCACCGACCTGAACACCACCGCCGACGGCGGCGCCGTCCTCATCACCAACGGCGTGGCCGCGTTCACCGGCATCCGGCCGACGGTCTGGCTGCCCACGGTCAGCCGCAGCCGCGCCGGCGTCTGGGCCGCCGAACGGCCGGCCACGGCGCAGCGCATCCGCGGCATCCCGAAGCTGCACCTCGAACTGTCCGGCACCGCGGCGCGCGGCACGGTCGTGGCCTACCTGTACGACCTCGACGCCATCGGCACCGCCGGCCTGATCACGCACGCGCCGATCACCTGGCTCGGCACCGCCGGCGGCGCCCGCGCCGTCGACCTCGCGCTGCCGGCGACCGCCTTCGACCTGCCGGCCGGGCACTCCCTCACCCTGGTCGTCGACACCGTCGACCCGCTCTACTACGACGAGAACGCGGCGAACGACTCGATCACGATCGGGGGCGGCTCCTACATTGACATCCCGCTGAAGTAGGCGCGAATGATGGGCCGATGCCTGTAATCGGTGGACCCCCGTTCGACAAGTACACCTCGACAGAGCGATTTGCGGAGGTGACATGCGAGAACGGGAAGAGCGGGTAACCGAGCTGTTCCGTCGACATGCCGACGACATCCACGCGTACGCGACATGGCGGGTCGGCCGCCAGGACGCGCCGGATGTCGTCGGCGAGGTGTTCCTGGTCGCCTGGCGGTCCCTGGACCGGATCAGGGCCGGCGAGGAACGGGGTTGGCTGTTCGGCGTGGCACGGAACGTGGTGCTGGCCCGCCATCGGCAGAGCGCCGCCAGCACCGCGCTGGAAGAACGGATGGTCACGCTCAGCGCCGGGGAAACCGGGCCGGACCGGCTGGCCGATGACGTGGCCCTCCGGGACCAGGTGCGCCGGGCGCTGGACGCGCTGGGCGAACGGGACCGCGAGGTGCTGGTCACCGCGACCTGGTTCGACCTGAGCCCGGCGGAGGCCGCCCGGGTCCTGGGCGTCTCACGGCCGACCTTCGCGGTGCGGCTGCACCGCGCCCGCAGCCGTTTCCGTGCGGCGTACCAAGTCGTCGCCCACGCCGACGACGAAGCCACGTCGCCCATCCGCGGTCCATTGGCAGTGTGAGGAGTCTCCATGAACATTGACGAATTGGTGCGCGGCGCCCGGCCGGAGCACGGCTGGGCTCGGAGCGACGGGGGGCGGCGCGTGCTGGACAACGTCATCACGGCCGCACGGTCCGACAGCGCATCCGGAAGTACGGCGTGGGACCGGCCGGCGACGCGGCGGCCCGCGCTGCGGTGGTCGCTGGTGGGCACCGGTCTCGTCGGTGCCGCCGCGGCCGTGGCGCTGGTCGCCCCGGCGATCGTCGGCGGCCCGGACGCCCCGGCCGACGGTCCGCCGCCGGCCGGCGCGCTCCCCGGGACCATCGGGGACGCGACGGGCGGCACGACGACGGTCACGGCCCAGGACATCCTGCTCGCCGCGGCGACCAGGGCGGAACAGGCACCGGCCGCGAAGGGCAACTACTGGCACGTGAAGACGCTGAACGTCTTCGGTGCGGTGCGGGTGGGTGCCGATCCCCACGCGTACTGGATGGTCCGGCGAAGTGTCGAGGAGAGCTGGGACGCCGGCACCAAGAAGCAGCCGAGCTGGAACGGCCGCCGGGAGGCCGGGGTACAGCCGCGGGCCGAGGCCGACGAGAAGGCCTGGCGGGCGGCCGGCTCACCGACGACGTGGACGATCGACGCCGACGGTGTGAAGGACCTCGTGCTGTCCACCCGGCCGGGCCCGGGCGAGCTGAACAAGGACACCCGGCCGCCGCGCTACCTGGAGGACGTCGGGCAGCTCAGCCTGGAGCAGGTCCGGCAGCTGCCGGAGGACCAGAAGGCGCTGCGTGCCTGGGTGACGAGCCGGATTCAGCAGCGGATGGGGTTCGCGCCGGGCAGCGCCGACAGCGACCGGCTGACCTTCAGCCTGCTCGGCCGGATGCTGCTGGACACCCCCGCCGAGCCCAAGGTTCGCGCCGCGGCCTTCCGGATCCTCGCCGACCTTCCGGGGGTGCGGGGCCTCGGCACGGTACGGGATGAGAGCGGACGGGCCGGGCAGGGTGTGGAGTTCGCCAACGGGACCTACACCGAGCGGCTGATCATCGACACCGCGACGCACCTCATCCTCGCGGACAAGGTCAGCTCCGGCCCCAAGGGGACGGCGACGCCCTCGAAGGAGAGCAGCACCCTGGTGCTGACCGCGGAGTGGTCCGACGCCGCGCCGCAGGTGCCCAGCGTTCCTCAGTAGTACCGCCGCACCGAGTGGCCGGCCGCTGACCAGCGGCCGGCCACTCGGCGTCAGGTTCGCGGCCGGCGACACACCCTCTTCATCATCCTAGGAACCTGGTTCGCTGGTCATCGGGCCCGGCCGCCGATTCCGGCCGCCGGTCTCAGCTGTCCGCGCAGGTCACGCGTTGCTTTTCCACCGCGGACTCCAGGTGCGCGTAGGCGCCACCGGGCTGCGGGGCGACGTCCTTGGCGCGGACGGCGCCGACACAGAACCTGACGTCCGGTGTGCCGCCGGGCAGGGCCAGGGGCGGATCGAAGGAGCCCGCGTACGGATGCCGCACCGTCAGCGGCAGCCGCACCTGGGCGGTGCCGGTCGCGGAAGCGCCGGCGGCCACGGTGTGCCCGGCCTGCAGGATCGGCTGCGCGACCGCGACGCCCTCCGGCGGGGCGAGGAACCGGTAGGCCGCCTCGATCGTGCCGTCGTCGCGTGGGGTGACCCACACCTGCGGCTGATTGCCGCCGGTGATCGGTCCGTCGAGGACGACGATCGGTTCGGTGTCGTCGTTGCGCAGGGTCCACGTCCAGGACAGCAGCGTGTCGGTCCGGGTCAGCGTGGCCTGCAGGGTGACCCGCGGCTGGTCCGGCTGTCGCGGCTGGTCGTCGCCGCCGCAGCCGGTGAGCAGCAGCGTGAGGCTCGACAGGGCCGCCAGGGCACGGTTTCGCATGTCAGTACCGGGGCCGTTGCGGGGCGCCGAGCTCGGCGCGCAGGCCGTTCTCGGTCAGCTCGTACGGGTGGTCGGGGTCGATCCGGTTCGGGGTCGACGGATCGTTGTCGTCGTCGATCGGCAGGCCGGCGGCCTCGCGTTCCCTGTTCGGCACCCCGGGGTTGTCCGCGCCGGTGTAGACGCCGTCGGCGAGGGTGTCGTGCGAGTAGTCGTAGACGTGGGCGAGTTCGTGGTAGAGGACGGTGACCGGCGGCCCGTCGTACAGGGTGTCGAACGACGGGTTCACGGTGACCTCGTACGACTCCTTGCCGAAGTTGCCGGGGGTCGACGTGGCCGTGCCGTTCTCCTCGCCGAACTCCTTGATGGTCAGCCCGTTGCCGTCGTAGAACCAGTTGGCGCTGTCGTCGTGAGCCTGCTGCAGACCGTCGAGCATCTGCTGGCCGTTCGGCGACGAGCGCAGCATGTCCAGGTCGGCCTGGACCCGCTCGACGAACTCGGGCGAGCCGGAGATCTTGATGTACTGGGCCTTGTCGGAGATCTGCACGTTGACCGTGCGTTCGGTGCCGCTGGTGGCGTCCTCGCCTTGCTGGACGTAGGCCTGATCGTTGCCGGCACCACCGTCGACCGAGTCGTGCCCGGCGCCGGCGTAGATCACGTCGGCGCCGGTGCCGCCGCGGATGATGTCGTTGTCCCGGCCGCCGGAGAGCATGTCGTTGCCGGCGCCGCCGTCGAGGGTGTCGTCGCCGGTGCCACCCTCCAGGTAGTCCTGGCCGAAACCGCCGTCGAGCCGGTCGGTGCCGGACAGCCCGTAGAGGGTGTCGTCGCCCAGCCCGCCGGACAGGGCGTCGTTGCCCGCGCCGCCGTCGACGTAGTCCCGATCGGCACCGCCGTCGAGGGTGTCGGCGCCGCCGCGGCCGTACACGTTGTCGATGCCGCCCCCACCGCGCACGGTGTCGCCGCCGTCACCGCCGTCGGCGGTGTCGTCACCGGCGCCGCCCTCGATCAGGTCGCCGCCGCCGGCGCCGGTGATCCGATCGGCGCCGAGGCCGCCGTAGAGGCGGTCGTCGCCGGCACCGCCGTCGATCACCTCCGTGATCGGCTTGGCGGTGTCCTCGCCGGGCAGGTGGGTCCGGGACGCGCCGGCGGTGATCCGGTCGTCGCCGCCGCGGCCCTCGATGTGGTCGCGGCCGTCCAGGCCGAGGATGCGGTCGCTGCCGTCGCCGCCGCGCAGCGTGTCGTCGCCCTCGCCGCCCAGCAGGGTCAGCCGCACCCGGGTGCCGGGCGCGACGTCGATGGTGTCGTTGCCCTCGCCGGCGCGGATCGTCACGTCGTAACCGGCCGGGAACCGGGTGACCTGCCCGTTCACGGTGACGATCTGCTCGCCCGTCTTCGGATCGACCGACATCGTCACCGAGTCGTCGCCGGGGCCGGTGTTGAGCACCACCGAGTTGCCGTCGTAGATCCAGTTGGTGCCCTTGGCCTCGGGCGGCAGCTTCCAGCCGTCGTCGTTGCCCTCCGCGACGTCGCGCCAGGCGCCCGCCAGGCTCCGCACGTCACTGCTGGCGTTGTCGATCGCGACGCGGTAACGGTGCAGCCCGGTGTCGAGTCCGGAGCGGATGCCATTGGCCTCGGCGATCGCCGTGTTGACCCGCTTGACCTCGTCGTCGTCGCGGAACTGGAACGTGATGCTGCGCCCGGTCTGCGCGGTCGGCACGCCGGTGCGGCCCAGGCTGTCGTTCAGCTCGTGCTGGGCGGTGGCCAGCGCATCCGCGACGGAGGACAGCGACGACGCGTACGTCTCGACGTTGTCCAGCACGTCGGTGACGCCGCGGCCGAGCTTGCCGAGATGATCATGGTACGAATCGGCGGCCTCGCCGCTCCAGGCGTTCCCGCGCAGCGGCTTCGCGGCCCGGTCGACGCCGTCGCGGTGGGAGTCCGCGGCACGGGCGAACGCCCGCCACCGTGCGGCGGCACCGTGCAGCGCGCTCGGGTCGGCCTCCAGGTCCCAGATGTTGTCCATGGTCGCCGGGGCCGGCGGCGCGGCCGGCGGGTCGGGCGGGATCACGGCAGCGGCCTCTTTCCCCCGGCGTTCAGCTGCCGCTGCATCGCCTCACGATCGGCTTGCTGGTAGGCGAACGCCACCCGGTACAACCGGTCGACATCCCCCTCGTACACGCCGGTGATCTCCCGCCACGTCTCATCGACCGCCGCCAGTGCCTCGGCCGCCGCGAGCGCGCACCCACCGCTCTCCGCGGCGTTACCGAACGCCGTCCCCGGCGGCGCGACCGCACCCTGCGCCGACGACCACGCTCCGGTCATCCCGTCCGCGCCGGCCAGCGTCACCTTCGCCAGCCGCACGATCTCCTCCGGATCAGCCCGCACCTCGTCCACAGTCGGCAACGCTATCAACAAAGATCCATGGGCCGCGACGATCTGGTGTCGCCCCTGCGCGAGCGCGCCCTGTACCTTGTGTTCGGCTTATCGGCGGGCATGGTGAGGACGTTTGTGACGGATCGACCGGCGGCAGAGGTCGCGGCGTTGTTGCCCGGGGATCCCACGAGCATCGGCCCGTACCGTCTCCTGGGCCGCCTCGGCGAGGGCGGCATGGGCACCGTCTACCTCGGCACCGGCCCGACCGGGCGGCGGGTGGCGGTCAAGGTGGTCCGGAGCCATCTCGCCGCCGACCCCGAGTTCGCCAGGCGGTTCCGCCGCGAGATCGACGGAGCGCGCCAGGTTCCCCCGTTCTGCACCGCCGAGGTCCTGGACGCGGACCCCGACCACGCCCAGCCGTACCTCGTCGTCGAGTACGTCGACGGGCCCAGCCTGGCCGACGTGATCGACCGGGACGGGCCGCTGACCGCGGCGAACCTGCACGCGCTGGCGATCGGGGTGGCCACCGCGCTGACCGCCATCCACGGCGCCGGCGTCATCCACCGCGACCTGAAGCCGCGCAACGTGCTGCTTCCGCCGGGCAGCCCCAAGGTCATCGACTTCGGCATCGCCCACGCCCTCCGGTCGACGAGCCGGCTCACCGCCGAGAACCAGCTCGTCGGCACGGTCGGCTACATGGCGCCGGAACGCTTCGAGGTGCGACCGGGCGGCTCGGTCCAGCCCGCCGCCGACATCTTCTCCTGGGGTGCGGTGGTCACCCTCGCCGGCACGGGTCACGAGCCGTTCCACGCCCCCTCGGCCATGGCGACGGCGGCCCGCATCGTCACCGACGAGCCGAACCTCGACGGCCTGCACAGCCCGCTGCGCGAACTGGTCGCGGAGGCGCTGTCCAAGGATCCCGCGCACCGCCCGACGGCGCGCCAACTCCTCGACCGCCTCCTGCGGCCGGGTGGCCTGACACACGGCACCACGGTCCTGCACGACCAGCCGGATCTGCGTGCCGCGGTCGAGGCCGCGACCTGGCGGTACACCGTCACCGACGGTTCGGCGCGCCGCCGCCACCGCCGGCGACTCGCGGCTGCCGGTGCCGCGGTCGTCCTGCTCGGCGGGGCCGCGGCCGCGGTTCCGCTGATCCAGGCTCGGAGCCAGGGCAGCGTGACTCCGGCATCGGCACCGCCCACACCGTCGGCGTCAGCCTCGGCATCACAGCCCGCGACCGGGCCGGAGCCGGCCGCCGGCGACTGGATCGGTGAGCTGGAGCAGAGCTTCAACAGCCCCCAACCGGTCCATCTGCGACTCCCACCGGGTGCCGACAGCGGCACGATCCGCTACCCCCGCCTCGAATGCTCGGGCACGGTCACGGTGACCAGCCGTTCCACCGAGAAGATCGTGCTGGAAGAACGCATCGACACAGGCAAGTGCAGCCCGCGGGGCACCATCGTGCTCTGGCCGGTCGGGCCCACCAGGATGCTGCTGGACTACAAGCCGGCCAACGGCGCCTACTCGGCTCGCGCGACGATGACAAAACGCTGATCCAACTGCCCGCGGTCCGGGAGCCGTTCCCACCGCTCAGGTCCCCCTGACACTGTCACGGCGGATGCGTGGCCCCGCGGCCGCGGGCCGGCGACGCCCGGACCGAGGTCCATCTCGATTGCCGGGCCTCGCCGCCCAGCGACAGACCCCACCCTCCACGCTCGCTTTGCTCTGCTTCCCTATCGGAAACACCCGCTCGGCCGACGCCCGGCCGCAACCGATAGGCAGAACCCCGCACGTTTCCCCACCGGTGTTTCCCATAGGGAAGCAGAGCAAAGGCATCCCAGAAGCTTGGATGCCAACCTGCGGCCTTGTCGAGGTGGTGAGACCAGACGGTGGTCTAGTTGTAGAGGGGCCGGTTGGAGGCAGCCGTGCGGGATGCCGACGAGCCGGTCGTTGCGCAAGGACCGGGCGGCGACGGTCCTCTTCTTCCCGGACGCGCGGGTGATCCGGCTGGTCGCGGCATAGTTCTTCCGGGCCTTCGCCGAGGCGTAGCGGTCCTGGTCGTCACCGAACTCGCCGAGCACCCGGGCGCCGAGGATCACACCGAGTCCGGGCAGGGACAGGATGATCTCAGCGTCCGGATGCCGGCCAAAATGGGCCTCCACCTGCCCGGCTACCTACCCACCGGGAGGCTCACTCCCAGAACTCATCAGGAGCATCCACCGACACCCCGCCAGCCGCAACAAACGCCGTAGGCAGTACCGATCGGACGTGGTGCGGGCGAACGACTCCCACCGCCCACGAATCAGCCGCACTCGGACGGTGGGGGCGTGAAGTAGTCGCGAAGGCTGACGATCTGCCCGTCCCGGACGCGGAAGATCTTCACGAGCGACATCGTCGTCCGCCCGCCATCCGCTTCCTCGAAGACGGTGTCGATCTCGGCGATGAACACGTCGGGGTCCGCGGTCTCGTGCAGCACGTAGGCGGACTGCTCGAAATTCACCGTGCCCTGGTACGCCGGGACTCGCTGATACGCGCGGGATCCGGCACTGATCGCGGCGCGGCCCACCATGCGGCGGGGCAGTGGATGACCCGGGGGCACCAGCGGCGCCTCCAGGACGCCGTCCTCGGCGAACATCGCGGCGTACGCGTCCGGGTCACGGCTGATCGCGGCGGCGTACACGTGCCGTTCGAAGATTTCTCTATGGGTAAGAGCCACCCTCCAGTTTACCTCGCGCCGCCGGTCCTCACAGGCTCGGCAGCAGGTCGCGGACCGCGGCGGGCTGAGACAGCTCCGTGCGGCAGCCGTGGCCCGGCTCCCGCCGCACTCGTCCTCGCGGTCATCCGCGGCCGCCGCGGGGATGACCAGCAGGACGGGACCGCGCCGCTCAGGCCGGTTGGCAGCAGCATCGGCCGTCGTTGAGGCACGCGACACCACGGGCCGCGCGCTCCGGCCTGACCGCGCCCGCCGTGCCGCCGTCGTGGACCACGTCGCCGCCGAGGATCGTGGTGGTGACCGGCAGGTGCCCATGTTGTTTGGATCCAAGCGACCCGTCAATGGTTTGGATCAAAACGAACTGCCCATTGCGACGTTTGATCGCAAATCACCGTCCGCCCGGCCTGAGCTTCGGATCCGGGTCGCTACGCGCCGGCGGGTGCCGCCATGCTGTCCAGGCCGGCCAGGATCATGTCGCAGCTGCGCAGCACCACCTCGGCGGCCCGGCGCTGCGCCGGCGGCAGCGCGCGCCCGTGGGCGTGCTGCCGCCAGCGCTCGGCGGCGGCGTGCGCCTCGGCCCAGGTGTCGTCGGTGGTCGCCTCCGGGGACATGCCCAGGCGCTCCCCCAGGCTGGTGCCGGCGCCGCCGAGCAGCCGCTTGGCGTCGACGGCGTGCTCGCGGGGCAGGTTGACCCGGCCCGCGCGCAGCGCCGCGAGCAGGCGCAGCTCGTGGAACTCGTGCGCGTCGGCGAGCAGCAGTTCGAGCTCGTCCCGCAGGTGGGCGGCCGACGGCACCGGCTGGGTGCGCAGCAGCCGGTCGAGGACGGTGAGTGTCGAGCGGGCGCGCAGCGCGGCCCGGCGGGCGGTGAAGAGCTCCGCAATCGCTGCCTGCAGGTCCTTGAGCCCGCTGTGTTCCTGCAGCCGCTCGCCGAGCACGGCCGCGCTGCCGCAGCCGGTCCGGGTCAACGTGATCGCCAGCCGGATGCCGCCGAGGCCGAGGCGCTGCAGCAACTCGGCCCGCTGCTGGGCGGCGACCGACCGCAGCGCGTCGGCGGCGGTGAACCGGTCGGTCGAGAGCAGGTGCGGCTCGGACGAGTCGCGGGGCAGGGCAGCCATCGTGGCGATCGCCCGGAACTCGTCGTCGCGCAGGGTGCGGGCGGCGGCCGCGATCAGCGGCGAGACGGCGACCACGTCCTGGCAGAGCGCGCCGACCCGGGGCTCGCGGCGCCGGCGCCGGGCGGCCTGCTTGGCGGTCAGCAGGGCGTCGGTGCGGCCGCCGCCGGTGGCGTCGGCCCGGGACAGCACGATCATGGTGTGCACCGGGAACACCGAGGGCCCGCGGATGCCCCGCGCCGCCTGCAGGGTCAGCAGGTCGGCCTCGTCCAGGTGGGGGGTGAGGTAGAGGACCGCGTCGGCGGTCTGGAAGACCTGCGGGAGCGGCAGCTGGGTGTCGATCAGCTCGGTGCGGCGCAGCGTCCGGCTCGGCCATTCGATGACGGCGCGGCGCGCGCCGTCGGGCCGCCCGGCATGCCGGGCGTCCGGGGTCAGCCGCAGGCCGTGCGCGGCGCGGATCATCGGGATCTCGTACGGCGTCCCGCGCTCGTCCTGCCACCAGGCGCGGGGCTGGGTGCCGTCCCGGTAGGTGACGCTCGCCGGCGGGTCGCCGGGCAGCTCGACCGGGGCCAGCTCCTCGCCGATCAGCGCGTTGACCATGGTGGACCGGCCCGACCGGGGTGGGCCGGCGACGGCCAGCCGCAGCGGGCCGGCCAGCCGGTCCAGGGTGGACCGCAGCAGCGCGGCGGCCGGCGGGATCCCCTGGTAGATGTGCGTCGCCTCGCTCAGCAGGCGGTAGGTGCGCCGCTCGAGTTCCTCGTCGTCGATCACGCGCGGTCGCCCAGCGCCCGGGCCTGGGAGTGCAGCTGGGCGAGCCCGGCCAGCTCCTGCCGGATCCGCCGGGCGTGCTGGTCACGGGCGGCGACGTCCTGGTCGGCCGCGGCCTTGGCGTTGCGCAGTGACTCCATGACGGTCTCCTGCAGGTCCTCGGTCACCGCGGTGAAGTGGTCCCGGAGCGCGCGCTGCACCCGGCGTACGGTGTCGCGGGCCTCCTTGTTGAGGCGCACGAAGACGTCGTCGACGTGCCGCTGGACCGCGGTCCGCGCCTCCGCCTGCCGCTTCTTGAGCAGCGACTTGCCCTCGTCGCGGATCGTCTTGCCGCCGAACAGCGCGCCGCCGCCGATCGAGATCGGGTTGATCAGCGACATCCCGGCCAGGCTGGTCGCCAGGCCGAACATGACCACACCGCCGTACGAGCCGCGCAGCCCGATGAAGAGCTTCTGGCCGGCGCTGAACCTGGCGACCGGCGGCGCGTCGAGGCCGGGCACCCCGTCCGTCCGCTCGTCGGCCGTGACCAGCGCGGGCGGCGGAAGCACCCGGCCCGCCTCGGGCGGGAACTGATCGGCGACCCGGCCGGCCATCCACTCGATGCGTTCGGCCAGCCACGTCATGCTGGTCCCGGTCAGCTCCTCCAGGGCCTGGCGCAGCCAGGGCTCGAACTCGTCCCAGGCCTTGGCCGGGTCGGCCGTGGCGAAGAACTCGTCCGATTCGGCCAGCACCGCGCGGATGCGCTCCCGCAGGTCGTGCTCGATGTCCGACATCAGGTCGCCGGCCTCGTCGGAGAGCGTGTTCTGCCAGCGGACGGCGCACTTGCGCAGGTCGTCGAGGCGGCGCTGGGTGGTGTGCAGGCGGGCCACCGCGTCCGGCGTCCCCGCGTTCTGCTGGGCCGCCAGTTCGTCGCGCAGCGGGCCGGCCAGCTCCTCGAGGGTGAGCTGGCCGAGCCGGCTGACCGTGTCGCGGGCCAGCCGGTCGGGCTTGGCCGCCACCATCCGCCGTAGGTGGCCGATGAGGTCGGTGAAGCCGGACTCGTTGTTGAGCGCGGTGTCGCCGGCTCGCAGCGCGTGCAGCCGCAGCGCGGAGGAGACGGCGGTGGTGGCTGCGGGCACCCCGGCCCGGGCCAGCAGGGTGCGGCTGTCGGCGAGGTTGCGGCGCCAGTCGATCGCGTAGTCGGTCTTGGTGAAGACCACCAGCAGGCCGGGGAGGAAGCGGGCCAGGTCCCGCAGCACGGCCAGTTCGGCCCCGGTGAGTTCGCGGCCCGCCTCGCAGGCGTAGAGCACCAGGTCGGCGCCGGCGCAGGCGGCCAGGTCACCGGCGGCGCTGACCGCGCGGTCGGCCGAACCGGGCAGGCCGGGCAGCGCCGGGGTGTCGATCAGCACCAGGCCGCCGGCCAGCAGCGAGCGGGGCACCGCGATGTCGGCGTGCACCGGGGTGCCGGCCGGAAATCCGGCCGCCGCCTCGGTGATCGCGGCGTCGAGCGCTTCCAGGCCGAGCGGGACGCGGTCCTGCAGGCCGACCTCGGCCGTCCATTCGGCGCTCGGCGAGCCGCGGCGGATCAGCTGGGCGGCCGGCGACTCGCCGTGCCGCACCACGGCCGGCACACCGGTGCCACCGTCGGCGTGGACCGCGCACACCCCGGCGTTGATCAGTGCGTTGATAAGCTGGCTCTTGCCCTGGTGGGCGGCGCCGACGACCAGCACCCGCAATTCGGGACGCAGCAGCTGGGCCCGCCGGCGGGACAGCCACTCGGCGACCTCGGAGCGGCCGTGCGCGGTGCAGCTGCGGATCGTGGAGTCGAGGACGTCGAGCCACCACAGGGCACCGGCCGCCCGCAGCGGGTCCGGTTCCGCCGATCGGGCCGGGACCGGGGACGGCGGGACGAGGGAGGCCGGACCCGCATAGGCCGTGGGTCCGGTCTCCCAGCTCGTCATTCGTTCCGCCCAGTCTCTCGTCGTGTCGCCCGACCCGGGACCGGCACCGCGTGCGCCCTACAGGTGCAGCCCGCCCAGCAGGTCGTGCGACGGCTCGGTCTCGTCGGCCGGGTGGAGCACGCCGCCCAGCACGCCGGTGACCTCGTGCCCGGCGCCGCCGACGCTACTCACGGTGCTGCCGAGGTCGTCGACCGGGTCGTGCGGCAGGACGCGGCCCAGATCCGGCTCGATCAGGGACCCGACCGAAGAGGTTGCCCCGCCGACCCCGGCGACGTCAAGGTCCAGTCCGTGATCCAGCGATATCGATGCGGGCAGGTTCCCCACCGCACCCAGGCCACTGTCCAGAATGCCCACCGGGCCCGCGCCGACGCCGGTGGACAGGTGGTCCACACCGGCGGTCACGCCGGTCACGGTGTGCTCGGCCGGGGCCACGACGCCGCTGTCCAGGTGCAGACCCGGGTCGTCGCCCGCGGACAGCCCGCCGACCCCGACCGGCACGGCCGAGGTCACGCCGTCCAGCCCGTCCAGCCCGGCCAGGCCGAGCGAGTTGCCGGAGAGCACCGAGGCTCCGATCGCGTGGTCGCCGGTCACGCTGAGCACCGTGGCGTTCACGCCGCCCAGGGTGGTGAGGCTGAGATCGCCCGCCACCTGGCTCGGCACGACGGCCACTTGGGAGGTGATCGCCTGCAGCTGGGACACCGCACCGGCCATGTCGAGGTTGGCCACGCCGGTGGTCAGGTCGTCGATGCCGGCCAGGTCGTGCAGGCCGGCGGCCGGGGCCGAGTCGACCACCAGCGGGATCACCTGCTGCACGTCGGCCGCGGTGATGTCGCCGAGGCCGGCCGCGTGCAGCGCGGACTCCGGGTCGACCTCGAAGGCCGAGCGGGCCGCCGGGTCGTAGATCAGGTTGAGGACGAAATCCTGCAACGTCGGGGACGAGTCCATGAGGCTCCTTCAAGCCGGGCTTGCGTCGGGTGAGCGGCGCCGGGGTCCGGCACCGCAGCAAACCGTACGGTGGACGTCCGGCGCGGGCATCGGGGTCGGTGCCCCCGGTCGCACCGTGGCCGATCGGTGGTCCTCAGCGGACGGGCGTTAGGGGGTTAGGGGATTCGGCGGCCCGGTTTTTTGGGGGACGATCCGCGCGCCGCCTTCTGGTACGAACATGTGGACCTTCCCGGCCGTCGATGATGGAGGAGTGACCACGTGCCCTATGTCCTGGGGATCGACATCGGCGCCGGCGCCA
>NZ_QHHV01000138.1:0-44747 GCF_003947245.1 Actinoplanes sp. ATCC 53533
AGAGCGTTGACCGACAGGCCCCGGTCGGTCCGAGTGGCGTGCAGGGTGGCTGCGAGGTTCGTGGTCAGGGAGTCCGGCATGTCTTCACTATAGTAGACGTGGCAACTACTATAGTGACATGACGTTGACGATTCGGGCCGCCGACCAGGGCGACGCCGCCGCATGCGCGACCATCTACCGGCCTTATGTGCTGCAGACCGCCATCACGTTCGAGACCGAGCCGCCGACAACGGCGGAGATGGCCCGTCGCATCGAGGTGGCCACCTGCTCGCACGCCTGGCTGGTGGCCGAGCACGCTGGCGAAGTCATCGGGTATGCCTACGCCGGGCCGTTCGCCGTCCGTCCGGCGTATCGCTGGTCCTGCGAAGTCAGCGTCTACCTGCAGACCGGACGCCGCCGCACCGGTGCCGGCCGTGCGCTCTACCAGGCTCTCCTGCCCCGGCTGATCGAACGCGGGTATCGCACCGCGGTGGCGAAGATGACCCTGCCCAACGACGCGAGCTTGGGTTTGCACACAGCCCTGGGATTCCGGTCGGTGGGTGTCCACCGACGCATCGGATGGAAGAACGGTGCGTGGCACGACGTCGCCATCGCTCAACGCGAACTGGTCACCGATGATTCGACACCCGCCGAACCGCAGTAGCCGGACCGCCTGATCTTCGCCAGTCTGGAGGAGCGCGCACTGCGCTTCATCGCGCTGCGGACCAGCGCCAGCTCAGCTCCGTATCGGTGGGCGGCGGCCCGGGCAGTTCGTCCGCCGGCATCCCCTCGCAGGCTCGCAGGCCGTTCAGCAGCACCGTCAGGTAGCGGCGGCGGAGCTCGGCGGTGCGGGTGGCATCCGGCAGCCGGACGGCGGCGCACATCTCCAGCACCATCGTGACGTCGGCCGGCACGGCGCCCGCCCGCAGCGCCGGCCGGGCCCGCTCGAACAGCGCCGTGCCCAGCTCGCCGGCCCGGATCGCGTCGGTGCGCATCGCTTCCGTGGGCCGGAACGTGCCGGCGAGGTGGGTGGTCAGCGAGTGCACGTCGGCATCGACCACGCCACGCAGGAACGTCTCGAACGCCGTCCAGTCGTCGGGCTCCCGGGCCGCCTGCTCGGCCTCGGCGATGAAGCGCAGCAGCCCGTCGTGGCACAACGTGCGGAGCAGGTCCTCCTTGCCGGGGTAGCGGCGATAGAGCGCGCTGATGCCGACGCCGGCCCGCTCGGCCACCGCCGAGATCGGTGCCCGCTGGTCGGCCAGGAACACCTCCCGGGCCGCCGCCAGGATCGCCTCGTCGTTGCGCGCGGCCTGCCGGGCCCGTCCCGCCGTGGAACTTGTCATGCCGTCAGCTTAGCAGTGGAACGGATCATTCCGCTCTGCTATGCTGATGTGGAACGAAGCATTCCGTTCCAGCTGTGGGGAGCCAGTCATGACCGAGATCCGCCCCTTCCGCATCGAGATCGCGCAGGCCGACGTCGACGACCTGCGCGACCGGCTGCGCCGCACCCGCTGGGGTGCGGAGATCCCCGGCCAGGGCTGGGACCGCGGCGTCCCGGTGGACTACCTGCGCGGCCTCGCCGCGTACTGGGCCGACGAGTTCGACTGGCGCGCCGCCGAGCGCCGGCTCAACGAGCTGCCCCAGTTCCGCACCGAGGTGGACGGGCAGACCATCCACTTCGCGCACGTCCGCTCGACCAACCCGGCCGCCACGCCGCTGCTGATCAGCCACGACTGGCCCGGCTCGTTCGCGCTCTACCTGCCGGTGGTCGAGGCGCTGCGGGCCGACTTCCACCTCGTCCTGGTGAGCAACCCGGGCGTCGCCTTCTCCGGCCCGCTGACCTCGACCGGCTGGGCGCCCGCCCGCAGCGCCGCCGCGCTCAACGAGGTGATGCGTCGGCTGGGCTACCAGCGATACGGCGTGCAGGGCACCGGCGGCGGCGCCGGCATCGCCATCGAGATGGGCCGGCAGGCGCCCGACAAGGTGATCGGCGTGCACGTCAACGGCCACATCACCTTTCCCTCCGACGACCCGGCCGACTTCGCCGAGCTCACCGACGCCGAGCAGGACCGGCTGCGCCGCCTGCAGAACTTCCGGGACGACATGCTGGGCTTCAACGCCATCCAGTCGACCCGCCCGCAGACCCTCGCGCACGGCCTGCACGACTCGCCGGCCGGCCAGCTCGCCTGGATCGTGGAGAAGTTCAAGGAGTGGACCGACCCGGCCGCCGACCTCCCCGAGGACGCCGTCGACCGCGACCTGCTGCTCACCAACGTGAGCCTCTACTGGTTCACCGGCACCGCCGGATCATCGGCGAACCTCTACTGGGAGGCCGCGCACGACCCGTCGGCATGGGCGCCGAAAGAGAAGTCCACGGTCCCGCTGGGCGTGGCGCTCGGCGTCACCGACATCACCGTGCGCCGCTTCGCCGAGCGCGAGACGCCGGTCACCCACTGGACGGAACTGCCGGCCGGCGGAAACTTCCTCTCCGCGGAACAACCCAAGCTGTACGCGGACGACGTACGCGCCTTCTTCGCCGACCTGACCGCCTGACCGCCTGACCGCCGCGCAGCCTGACCGGCAATCCGCCGGTCAGGCGCGTTTCGCTGGTGCTCCGTCACTAGTGTCGGGAGTCGTTACCGCGACGGTGCGCAGGCTGGATCGCTGCGATGTCAGGCCCGGGATTCGCGCAGGACCTGCCACTGCCTCCAGGCGAGCTCGGGCTCGAGGTCTGCGTGACCGCGGCTGCGTTCGAGGCCTTTCGCATCGGCGTGGGTCATCATCATGCAGGTACCTTCGCTGGTGAGGCGCTCCACCTCTTTGCGGCGGAGGCGCCGGCCGGCCTTTTCCTCGGCGGCGGCGAGGAGGGCCACCAGCGGGGGAATGAATACGGGTCGCAGTTCGCCCCGCGAATCCGCCTGGCCTCCCTCGGTGCCCAGACGCCAGGTGCCGAAGGGATTGTGGCAAGCGTGGCCCGGCGGATACCCGTCATCGGGCCAGCGCTCCAGGCGGCGGCGAGGGGTTTCCAAATCGGGCATGAAGGTGTCGCCGCTGACCAGCACGGGGTCCTCCGCCAGTTGATATACGTTGAGCGAGCCAAGGAGCCGGTCGGCCTCGGCCGGTGGGGCCTCGACCTGCGCATCCGGCAACCCGAACGCGTGCATGCCGCAGGATCGCGACACACCGTGGTCCTGTAGCACCACCACGGCGCAGCGGTAGAGCATCCACGGGTCGCCGCCCTCGAGAGCCTGAATCCAGCGTGTGATGGGCCAGCCCAGCTTCGACTGCTCGAGTCGCACTCCCAGCGCTCCGGCGTCGCCCAGCGCGGCGATCAGCATCGCCACTTCTCCTGCCGCGGCACCGAGGTACAGCGGCAGATCCAGGATCAACGCGCTGCCCGCCCCGGCGACGGCGCGCTGCTCCTCCACCGACATCGTGCCGTGACTGAACGCCTGGCCGAACGAGCCGTCGTTCGCCACCCACTCCGCCAGCGCGCGAAAGCCGAGGGTCTCCGCTGTGAGCAACTGGCCGTCCAGCATCAGACCGGAGCGTCCGAGCGAGCCCTGCCACTGAGCCATCGTCGCCGCAGTCCCTGGGATGAAGAGCCGCACACCGTACACACGATCGCCAGTCATGCAGCGGAGGGTAATACCCCCCTCTGCTCTGCCGCGCCGGGTGTGCGGAGCCGACCCGCGGCAGAAACGAGAATGCGGCCCGGATTAGAGTGCGATCGTGACCGACGCATCCGTGCACCTCGCCGCCCAGCCACGCCTCGACACGCTCGTAACGGAGTTTCGCTCCGACGCTCGGCGGCTGCGCACCGACTTCGCTGGGACGGCCTGGATCGGCGATGTCCCCGACCCGGCATCCGGGATGATGGGACCGCGCTACCAGCGGCGCGCTGTCGACTCGCAACTGTTTCTGCCTGACACTCACTGGTACACCGTCGTCGCGCTCGACGACGCCGAGGTCCAGGTTGCCGTCGGCCTGCTCCAGGTGCCCGGCACCACGCAGGGCACCCAAGGGCTGATCGGCGCGATCGCGGACCCGCGGGCGGACTTCTTCGAGCACCCCGAGCACGACGACCGGGTCGGTATCTGCCTCTCGCTGCGGGGCGAGATCTGGTCCAACGTCGGCCTGTCGTATCGAATCACCGTGCTGTGCCGGCCGGAGGCGCTGATCTTCCCGTCGATGACTACCACGACAACGTAAAAGGCGCACCGCTGACCCGGTTCCAGCGGATGCCGCTCGCGCCGAACGACACCGTCACCGGAAGGCCGCCCGGGTAAGCGCCCGCTGCGCCAGTGCGCGTCCGGTCGGCAATCACGACGGCCTCGTCCGTGGATACGCCCGGCGGAACCAGCACGAACTCCTCGCCGCCGAACCGGAACAGAAGATCCGTGACCGGCGTGATCCGCCTGTCGAAGGCGTCGTACCGCAAGATGATCCAGAACCTGGGGTGGGCGGGCCGGCTACAACGTGGTCGCGATCCCGCTCGCCGCCGGCGTCCTGGTCTGGGCCGGGGTCACACTCAGCCCGGCGGACTCCGGACCCACCGTTCCATCACCGCGTTCCTCCGGGGCATCCGCACGACGGTGGCGCGACAGCGCCGAGACAGCGGGGTGAAAGCGGTCTTTGCCAGGATCCGTGTCGTGCGCCTCATGCCTGAGAATCTTGCCCTGCGCCGGGGTATCGCCCCGGTTCTGCTCATCGTGCTGGCGGCTTCGCTGTTGACCGTAGCGAGGTCGTCCTCTTCCCCACCCGCGCGCCCGCCGTCCGGGCCGGTGGTGCGGGAAGCCGCGGACGCGCCCACAGCGGTCCGGCTCGCGGCGGCGCAGCGGTCCGCCGTGCGGATCGCCAAGCTCACCACGGCGAACCGGGTCGTGGACGCGCAGCCGGACGGCACGATGACCGCGACGCTCAGCGCCGGCCCGGTGCGGGCGCGCAAGGGCGGGAAGTGGCTCGACGTCGACACCACCCTGGTACGCCGGGCCGACGGTGTCATCGTGCCCCGGGTCGCATTGGCCGAGTACGAGTTCTCCGGCGGTGGCAAGGGGACGCCGCTGGTGCGCTACGGGCGGGGCAGCGAGCGGCTCGCCCTCAGCTGGCCCGGCCGGCTGCCGGCCGCGGTCGTCGACGGGTCCACCGCGACGTACCCGGAGGTGCTGCCGGGCGTCGACCTGATGCTCCGCGCCGAGGCCGACGGATACGCCCACCACCTTGTGGTCAAGAACGCGAAGGCGGCGAAGAACCCTGCCCTGCACCGGATCAAGCTGGGACTCACCACCAAGGGCGTACGGGTCAGCGCGTCCCGGTCCGGTGTCCTGGAGGCGAAGGACGCCAAGGGCCGGGCGCTGTTCCGCACGCCGCCGGCGCAGATGTGGGACGCCGCCGCCAAGCCGCGCCGGGCGGCGGTGGGCGTGGCCGTGGCGCCCGGCTCGCTCACCCTGACGCCCGACCGTGCCCTGCTCACCGGCCCGAAGACCGAGTACCCGGTGGTGGTGGACCCGGACTGGCGCACGTACTGGAACGTCGGCTGGACGAAGGTCTTCTCCGGCGCGGCCGGCAGCACGCACTGGGGCGGGAGCAACGACGTCGACGGCTGGGCCAAGGTCGGCTACTGCGGCTGGGCGGGCTGCAACGGCATCGGTACGGCGCGCTCGTACTTCATGTTCGACACCGGTTTCCTGAGCGGCAAGCAAATCATCTCGGCGGGCCTCAACGCGACCATCGTGTACGGGCCCAGCTGCAACACCCGCAACCACCAGCTCTTCATGGCCAACGCCGGGATCGGCGGCGGCACCTCGTGGAACAACGCGCCGCAGGGCTGGCACGTGGGCACCGCGCAGGCGGCGAGCAATTACAGCGGGTGCGGAGGAAACAAGGGCATCGGCTTCAACGTGCTGGGCAACGTGAACACCGCCGGCATCTCCACGTACTTCCTCAAGGCGGAGAACGAGGGCGACGCGTACGCCTGGCGCAAGTACGACGCGTACGCCACGCACGTCGTGGTCAACTACAACACCCGCCCGAACGCCCCGTACGACCTGGGCACCGACCCGCCGCTGAGCGCCTGCCGCTGGTGCGACGGCACGCCGTACGTGGGCAATGCCGGGATCCGGCTGCAGACGCGGCTGTCCGACCCGGACAACGACCAGGTGCGGCCGATCTGGGACATCTACGGCGGCGGGTCGTCCGAGCATCGTGACTGGGGGCCGTGGCAGGGTTCGGGGGCGTTCTTCAGCACCGACCTGGATCTGCGGGAGCGCCACGGCCAGCACGTCACCTGGACGGCGTGGGCCAGCGACGGCCACGACGGCGGCCCGTGGGCCAGCGGTCCTGGCTTCATCGTCGACCGGGTCGGCGTGGACAAGCCGCCGACCGTCGCGGCGCCGCTCTACCAGGATGACAACCGCTGGCACGGCGGCGTCGACGTGCCGGACACGTTCACCTTCACCGCGGACGGCGTGCCGGACATCGACCACTACCGGTACGGCTGGCAGGATCCGCCGTCCACCAAGGTGGACGCGTCCGCCCTGGGCGGTCCGGCGAGCGTCACCCTCACCCCGCCCGGCGACGGGCCGCGCACCCTGTACGTGCAGAGCGTCGACCGGGCCGGGAACGCCAGCCCGACGAAGGCGTACCGGATCTATGTGCGGGCCGGCAGCGGACCGCTGGCGCAGTGGTCGCTGGACGGCAACACCCGGGACACCGCGTTCCTGGGCGACCGGGACGGCACCCTGGCCGGCGGCACCAGTTACCAGGCCGGCGCGGCCGGGATGGGGCTGCGGGTCGCCGCCGCCACCGGCGGCCAGATGACCGCGGCCGCCACCGTGCGCACCGACACGAGCTTCTCCGTCACCGCCTGGGTGAAGCTCGACAAGGTCGACGACAAGTGGCAGGGCGTGGTCCGGCAGGAGGGCGCCAACCAGTGCGCCTTCTGCCTGCACTACGAGGGATCACGCAAGCGCTTCGTCTTCGTCATGCCGCAGGCGGACTCGACGGGCGCGCAGGAGTACGACTTCGTGGTCGCCCCGGCGGAGCCGGTGGCCGGGCAGTGGACCCACCTGGCCGGCGTCTACGACGCGGCCGCCAAGAAGGTCCGGCTGTACGTCGACGGCGTGCCGGCCGGCAGCGCCACGCGCGACAGGTCCTGGCACGGCGCCGGGTCGCTGGCGGTCGGCAAGGGGCTGACCGGCATGGTCGACGAGGTGCGGATGTACGACCGGGTGCTGTCGGACACCGAGGTCCGGGCCGCGGTGAGCCAGGAGAACGTCCAGGTCGGCCACTGGAAGCTCGACGACCAGGAGGGCACCACCGCGGCGAACGCGGCGCCGGGCGGCGAGTCGGCGGTGCTCCAGCCGGGCGCCGTGTTCGTGCGCGAGGGCCTCATCAACGGCGCGGCGAGGTTCGACGGGACCAAGGGGTTCGCGACCACCAGCGGCCCCGCCGTGCGCACCGACCGGAGCTTCTCGGTGGCCGCGTGGGTGCGGGCCGACCGGCTCGCCGGTGAGGGGGCCGCGACCACGTTCGTGAGCCAGGACGGCTGGTCGAACAGTGGCTTCCTGTTGCAGCAGCGCGGCACCTCCTGGCAGTTCTCCATGCCGAACGAGGAACTGGCGAAGGCGCCGTGGCCGGGCTGGGCGGCGTCGCCGGCCGGCACCGCCCAGCAGGATGTGCCCACGCACGTGGCGGGCGTCTACGACGCGGCCGCGAAGAAGATCCGGGTCTACGTCAACGGCGCCCTCGCGGGCGAGAGCGACGTCGCCGGCGCCTGGAACGCGACCGGGCCGCTGGTGATCGGCCGCGGGATGATCTCGGGTGCCCAGGTGGATCGCTGGCCCGGGCTGATCGACGAGGTCCGGGTGTACAGCCGGGCGCTGGCCGGCGACGAGATCGAAGGCATCGTGGGCCGCGACGGCGTCCCGGCCGCCACCTGGCGGTTCGACGGCACGGCGCAGGACGCCTCGGCGCGCGCGCTGCACGGCACGCTGCAGGGCGGGCCCGCCTGGGCGGCCGGCCAGTCCACCTACCCGGACGCCGGTGACCTCGCGGTGCAGCTCGACGGCGCCGACGACCACGTGAGCGCGCCGGGCGTGCTGGACACCAGCCAGAGCTTCTCGGTGGCGGCGTGGGCCCGGCTCGACAAGACGGGCAAGTGGTCGACCGTGGTGTCGCAGGACGGCAGCCACGCGAGCGCGTTCTTCCTCCAGGTGATGGAGGACGGCCACTGGTGCTTCTTCGGGTCCACGGCGGACGAACCGCAGGCTCCGGGAGACCGGGCGAAGAGTTCGGGCCTGGCCCAGCTCGGGGTGTGGACCCACCTGGTGGGTGTCTATCGCAAGCAGAGCAAGCAGTTGGAGATCTATGTCAACGGCGTGCTCGCCGGCACCGCCGCGCACCAGGCGAACATCAAGGCCGGCGGTGGCCTGCAGATCGGGCGGGCCCGGTACAACGACAGCAGCGTCGACTTCTTCCCCGGGGCCGTCGACGACGTGACCGTCTACAGCCGGCCGCTGTTCGCCGACGAGATCAAGGTGATGGCCGGCCGCGACCTTTCCCTGGCGCACAACTGGCGGCTGGACGAGTCCAGCGGCAGCAACGTGTCGGACGCCGCCGGCGCGCGCGCCGCGAAACTCGCCGGTGGGGCGACCTTCGCGCCGGGCCGGGTCGGCAACGGCATCGAGCTGGACGGCGTCAACGACGCGGCCGTCGCGACCGGGGTCGACGTCCGCACCGACCAGAACTTCACCGTGTCGTCCTGGGTGTACCTGCCGGACCGCAACTGCGATCTCACCACAGTGGAGCGCTGCCGCATGGACGCCGTGGCGCTGGAGGGTAGCGACGACGTCAGCTTCAGCAAGTTCCGGCTCGGGCACCTGGTGGACGACCTCCAGCGCCCGGACGGCGCCTGGGTGTTCGAGATGCCGGAGCAGGCAACCGGCCGGGTGACCAAGGCGGCGGTGACCACCGAGCCGACCGACGTCAACACCTGGGTGCACCTGACCGGCGTGTACAACGCCGACACCCGCAAGCTCTGGCTCTATGTGAACGGCTCCCGGATCGGCGACGGCACGCTGAACGCGCCGTGGAACGGGGCCGGCCCGCTGCAGATCGGCCGCGGCAAGGCGGGGGGCGCCCACACCGCGTACTGGAAGGGCCGGGTGGACGACGTCCGCGTCTATGCCGGGGCCCTCGACGACGGCCGGGTGAAGGGCCTGCACGGCTCGTACCCGGCGCGGATCGGGCCGGACAAGCTGCCGGCCGCCGACGCCGGGCACTGGAAGCTCGACGAGGGCTCGGGCACCACGGCCGCCGACTCCAGCAGCCGCGGGCTGCCGGCCACGCTCAAGGGCGGCACCGGTTGGATCGGCGGGCGCACGGGCGCCGGCGCCTGGCTGGACGGCACCACCGGGTATGCGGAAACCGCCGGGCCGGCGCTGGACACCGGGCGCAGCTTCTCGGTCACCGCGTGGGCCTACCTGACCCAGACCGGCAACGGCAACCGGGCGGTGGTCGCCCAGGACGGTGCCCACGTCAGCTCGTTCATGCTGCACTACAACGCGGGTGCCAACAAATGGGCGGTGTGGGTGCCGGAGACGGACACCGGCACGCCCGGCGGCACGCTGCTCACCTCGGCCCAGGCCGCGTCGCCGCACGGGTGGACGCACCTCGCCGCGGTGTACGACGCCGGCCTGCGGCAGCTCCGGCTGTACGTCAACGGCGTGCTGTCCGCGGCCCAGGTGGGCGTCACGGTGTGGAAGAGCACGGGGCCGCTGACCATCGGCCGGTCCAAGTGGGACACCAAGCTCGTGGACTTCTTCCCGCGCGGCATCGACGACGTGCGGGCCTACTCGCGGGCGCTGAGCGACGGCGAGGTGCGCAAGGTGCACGACGACGCGGCGTCGGTGGGCCTTGCCCTCTGGCGGTTCGACGACGGGACCGGCCGTAACTCCGAGTGGACCGACAACCACCTGACCCTGTCCGGCGGGGCGACCCTCGGCTCCGGTGTCACCGGGAAGTCGGTGCGGCTCGACGGCGTGGGCGGCGCGGCCACCGCCGGGCACGCCGCGGTCAACACCCGGGACAGCTTCACGGTGTCGGCGTGGGCCAAGCTGTCCCGCACCGACCAGGTCGCCACGGTCCTGGCCCAGGAAGGCATGCGGACGAGCGCCATCGTCCTGCAGTACCGGCCGGACCTGAAACGCTGGGTGTTCGGCGCCCGGGCCCAGGACGCCGACGGCGCCGAGCTGGTCTACGCGGCGGCGCCGCTGCCGGCGAAGGCCGGCGAGTGGACGCACCTCGCGGGTGTGTACGACTACGCGGCGCGCCAGCTCCGCCTGTACGTCGACGGCGAACTGGCCGGGACGCGGGACGGCGTGGCGCTGTGGATCAGCGACGGGGTCTTCACCGTCGGGCGGGGCAGGGTGGACGGCGCGCCGGCCGAGTTCTTCCCCGGTGAGATCGACGAGGTGCACACCGACCTCGGCATGGTGACCGAGAAGATGATCGGGCAGCGGGCGACCTGGGGCAAGCCGGTCGGCCACCAGCTGGGCAGCTACGTCAACGGTGCCGGTGACCACTACACCAGCCACACCAGTGAGGAGCCGCCGGCCGGATACCACTTCGAGTCGACGCTCGGCACGCTGGTGCCCTCGGAGCAGCCACACACCCGGGTCCTTTACGCGTGCCTCTTCGGAGCCGACGCGTTCACCTCGGTGGACCCGCAGTGCGAGGGCCAGACCGTGGTGGGCGAGATCGGCCGGGTGTACACCCGGCAGCCGACGAACGTGCCCACGGTGGCCGTGTACCGCTGCAACAACGGCCCGGACCACTTCGAGTCGTCGCAGCCCGGCTGCGGTGGCGCGAAGCAGGAGGGCGTGCTCGGCTACACGCTCGGGTACGCGTCCCTGGCGCGCTACTACGGCCCGGCGTGGGATCACGTCACCACCTTCGACGGCAGCACCGCGGTGCCGCCCGGGCACTGGGCGGAAGGCCCGAGCGGCTGGGTGGCGCTGACCGCCCGGCCCGGCACCCAGCCGCTGACCAGCTGCGTAGACGGTGACGACCAGTTCGTGTCCCTGGACGCGACCTGCGGCGGAAAGACCGTGCAGTCGGCGCTCGGTCACATCTGGACGGAACAACCGGACGGCGTGGCGAGCCGGGCGCTCTACGCCTGCCGGATCAACGGCGAGGGTTACACGTCGCTGCGGGACGACTGCGAGGGCTATCAGGTGGAGCGACGCCTCGGCTACGTGCTCATCGGGTTCCCGAACGAAGAGCCGGTGTTCGAGTGAGCTGGGAGATGAGTCTGGTGAAAACGCGTATGTCGATGCGCCGCGTGCTGGCGGCGATGATGGCGGCGGCCCTGGTCGTCACGGCCGATCTCGCCGTGCAGCAGAACGCCGCGCTCGCCGCCGCGGGGCCGTCCGTCCCGCTGCCGGATGCCCGGTCGACGCCGGTCGAGCGGCAGGACATGGCCTCCCGGCCTGCGGATCAGGCCGCCAGGAACGCGCTGACCGGCAACCAGCCGGACCGCGGTTCCGCCCCGGAGGGCGGCGGAACCCCCACGGCGACGTCGCTGGCGCCGTCGTCGACCTGGCAGGTGTCCGCCCAGTCGGGGGACTTCAGCTGGTCCTATCCGTTGCGGGTGCCGCCGGCGCCGGGCGGGCTGGAGCCGGACCTGGCGCTGTCGTACGCGTCGTCGGCGGTGGACGGGCGTACGAGCGCCACCAACAATCAGGCCTCCTGGGTGGGCGAGGGCTGGGACCTGGCACCGGGGTTCGTGGAGCGGGTCTACGGCGGATGCGCCGAGGACGCCGACAACGGCCGGGGTGACCTGTGCTGGCGCAGCGACAACGCGACGGCCTCGTACCCCGGTGGCGGCGGCCCGCTGATCTGTTGCGACGGCGCCGGCGAGTGGCGCGCGAAGAGCGACGACGGGTCGCGCATCGAGCGGCTGACCGGCGCGGGCAACGGCGACAACGACGGCGAGTACTGGAAGATCACCAGGACCGACGGCACCCAGTACTTCTTCGGCTCGCGGCCGGAGGCGAAGTCGGCCTGGACCGTGCCGGTCTTCGGCGACGACGCGGGCGAGCCGTGTCATGGCGGCACCTTCGACTCCTCGCACTGCGTGCAGGCGTGGCGGTGGGTCCTCGACAAGGTGGTGGACCGGCACGGAAACCAGATCCTCTACACGTACGAGCCGGAGGGCAACTCGTACGGGATGAACCTCAAGGACACCGCCGTGCCCTATGTGCGTAGCGGTCTGCTGCGGCGCATCGAGTACGGCGTCCGGGACGGCCAGCCCGCCACCGGGCGCGTCGAGTTCACCGTGGCCGACCGGTGTGTGCCCGGCAGCGACTGTGCGCCCAGCAAGAAGGACAACTGGCCGGACGTGCCGCTCGACGCCCGGTGCGAGGCCGCGACCTGCAAGGACCACTATTCGCCGACCTTCTGGAGCACCAAGCGGCTGGCCAGCGTCACCGCCCAGGTCCGCGGCACCGACGGCGCCTTCACGGACGTCGATTCGTGGACCCTGGACCACCAGTACCCCGACCCGGGCGACGGGGAGAAGGCGGGCCTCTGGCTCGCCGGCATCACCCACACCGGCCACGTGGGCGGCACGGCGGCCCTGCCCGCGGTGCGGTTCGAGGGCACCAAGCTCCCGAACCGGGTGTACAAGGTGGACGGCTACGCGCCGCTCAACCGGTACCGGATCACGGGCGTGGTGTCGGAGTCCGGAGGCGTGCTGTCGGTTCGGTATGCGGACCCGGACTGCGTCGCGGGCAGCTCGATGCCGGCCAAGCCGGAGTCGAACACGCTGCGGTGCTATCCGGCGACCTGGGCCAAGAAGGACCACGCGGAACGCACCGACCACTTCCACAAGTACGTCGTGGCGAGCGTGACCCAGTCGGACCGGCTGAGCACGTCCAGCGAGCAGGTGACCAGCTACGAGTACGTCGACGGCGCGGCCTGGCACCACGACACGTCCGAGTTCACCAAGGACGACAAGCGCACCTGGAACGAGTTCCGCGGTTTCGGCCGGGTGGTGGTGCGCACCGGCCAACCGGGTGACCCGAGCGGCCCGATCGGCAAGACCGAGCAGCGGTTCTACCGCGGCATGCACGGCGACAAGCTGCCGTCGGGCACCCGCTCGGTGACGGTCCAGCCGAGCGAGGGCAAGGCCCGCACCGACGAGGACTGGCTGCACGGCATCCCGGTGGAGTCGATCACGTACGACGGGGACACCGACCGCGTGGTGAGCAAGACGATCGAGGAACCGTCGTGGCAGGGGCCGACCGCGACCCGTGGGTCGTTGAAGGCGTACCTGGTGCGCAACGGCGCGACCCAGTCGTACACGGCGCTCGCCGCCGGCGGCTGGCGCACCACCCGCACCGAGTCCACCTACGACGACCGGGGCCTGTCGACACGCACCAACGACCTCGGCGACACCGAGACCGCGGCGGACGACCGGTGCACCCGCGTCTGGTACGCCCGCAACACCGGCAAGTGGCTGCTGAGCTTCCCCTACCGCACGGAGACCGTCGGGGTCGACTGCGGCACGGAGGCGTCGTTCCCGAAGGACGCCATCAGCGACGTCCGGGTCGCCTACGACGGTCAGGACCTCGAGGCGGCGCCGGTCACCGGAAACGCGACCCGGACCGAGACCCTGTCCGAGGCCGGTGCCGAGGGCCGGAAGTACGTCATGACGTCCACGGCGAAATACGACGCGCACGGCCGGGTGGTGGAAGGGGCCGACGCGCTCGGCCGGGTCTCGAAGACGGCGTACACGCCGGAGACCGGCGGCCCGGTGACTCAGCTGGTCACCACCAACGCCCTGGGCCACACGACGACCACGACGATGCAGCCCGCGTGGGGGCAGGTGACAGCCGCGGTCGACGCGAACAAGCGGCGAACGGAGACCTCCTACGATCCGCTCGGCCGGATCGTGGAGGTGTGGCAGCCGAGTCGGCCGCGCGTCGTCGACGGGGTCGACTACGAGGGCAGCATGAAGGTCGCCTACCTGATCCGCAACGACGCGCCGTCCGTGGTCACCACCACCAGTCTCGGGCCGAACGGAAACTATGTCACCAGCAAGGCGATGTACGACGGCCTGCTGCGACCGCGGCAGACACAGCGGCCGGCGAACGGTGGTGGCCGGCTGCTGACCGACACCCGCTATGACTCACAGGGCCGGGCCTACCGCACCACGCAGTCCTACTTCAACGACGCCGATCCCGACGACACGCTCTGGGTGGCCAGCGACACCGAGGTGCCCGGCCTGGCCACGACACGGTTCGACGGCGTCGGTCGCACGGTGGCCGAGACCTTCCAGAGCGGTGGGTCCGAACGGTGGCGCACCACGACCGCGTACGGCGGAGACCGCGTGCATGTCACGCCGCCGGCCGGCGGCACCGCCTCCACCACGATCAGCGACGCCCGCGGCCGGACCGTCGAGCTGCGCCAGTACCACGGTGACGCGCCGTCGGGCGAACATGACACCACGAGGTACGCGTACACCACGGCCGGCCGGCTCGCCTCGGTCACCGACCCGGCCGGCAACACCTGGCGGTACGGGTACGACCTGCGCGGCAACCGGGTCCGCGTGGACGATCCCGACAAGGGAGAGTCCACGATGGAGTACGACCTGGCGGGCCAGCTCGTCACGGCGACCGATGCCCGGAACGTCAAGCTCACCTACGGCCACGACCTCCTCGGCCGGCGCACCTCCGTCAAGCGGGGGGACACGACGCTCGCCGGCTGGAGCTACGACACCGCGGCCAAGGGCAAGGGCCGCCTCGCCTCGTCGGTCCGGCACCTGGACGGTGTCGACTACGTCCGCCAGGTGGCCGGCTACACCCCGCTTTACCAGCCCACAGCGGTGACCGTGGGGATTCCGGAGGCGGAGCAGACGCTGTCCGGCTCCTACACCACGCACTACAGCTACAACCCCGACGGCAGCCCTTCCGGCGTGACCTTGCCGGCTTTGGGTGACCTGCCCAAGGAGACGGTCAGCTTCGAGTACGACGACCGGGGCGCGATGCGAACGATGTCCGGCGGGCTCGACGAAGCCGGCACCGCCCGGTATGTGACGGGCACGGAATACACCCGGTACGGCGAGCTGGCGCGCCTCCAGCTCGGCGACGACGGCAAGCGGGTGTGGCAGTCGTACTACTACGAGGACAGCACCCGCCGGTTGAGCCGGACCATCCTGGACGCCGAACTGCCCAAGCCGATGCAGAGCGACGTGCACTACACCTACGATCCGTCCGGCAACGTGCTGTCCGTCGCGGACATCCCGAAGGACGGTCAAGCTGACCGGCAGTGTTTCCGATACGACCACGGGCGACGCCTCACCCACGCGTGGACGCCGGAGGGAGGTTGCGACGCCGATCCGGCGGTCGGCGACCTCGGCGGACCGGCGCGGTACTGGCAGTCGTTCAGCTACGACGCGGTCGGCAACCGGCTCACCGAGACCCAGCACGCCGCGAGCGGCGACACGGTCCGGCGGTACGCGTACTCGGCAGCCGGCGCGCACGACCTCACCGCGGTCACCACCGCCGGTCCGGCCGGCACGAAGACCGACGAGTACGCGTACGACGCCACCGGCAACACCGTCAAGCGCCCCGGCCAGAGCCTGGCCTGGGACGCCGAGGGCGAGCTGGCGAAGGTCACCGAGGGCGACAAGGTGACCGAGTACTCCTACGACGCGGACGGCAACCGCCTCATCCGCCGCGATCCCGCCGCCCGCACGCTCTACCTGGACGGCCAGGAGCTGCGGCTGGACGCGACGACCGGCAAGAAGACGGCGACCCGCTACTACCGGCACGGCGACGCCACCGTGGCGATGCGCACCGGCTCGGGCGTGACCTGGCTGGCCAACGACCACCAGGGCACCTCCCAGCTGGCCGTGGACGACACCACCCAGAAGGTGGTGCGCCGCCGGCAGGCGCCCTTCGGCGCACCGCGGGGCACCGCGGCGACCTGGCCCGGCGAGAAGGGCTTCGTCGGCGGCACCATCGACGCCTCCACCGGGCTCACCCAGCTCGGCGCCCGCGCCTACGACGCCGGCACCGGCCGGTTCATCTCGGTGGATCCGATCCAGGACCTGACCGACCCCCAACAGATGCACGGATACACCTACAGCAACAACAACCCGGTGACCTTCTCGGACCCCACCGGCCTGTGGTTCAAGGACGCGTTCACCAAGGTCGCCAAGGTGACCAAGTGGCTCGCTCCGGCCCTGAGCCTCGCGGCGGTGGCGGTGAGCGTCGCGACCCCGATCGGCCTGGCGATCGCCGTCGCCGCGGTCGTCACCGGTGCGATCAACGCCGCGTACAACTGCTCGGGTAATGGCAGTTGGGCCGATTGCGGGTCCGACATCCTCGGGGCCGTGCCCGTCGTCGGCAAGCTGGTCGTGGGCGCGGCGAAGACGGCGCGCACAGCCGCGGACATGATGAGGTATTCCCAGGGTCTGGCCAAGCACCAACCACGTGCCCTGGGAACCGTCACCAAGGCGCACGCGGACCGGCAGATCGCCGGGCTCGCGGCCGGGCAGGGGCAGCTTGGGCATACACCCACGCAGTGGATGCTCGGCGCGAACACGGCCGGCCGGACCGGCACGATCGTGGATGAGACCGCGCTGGCGGTGGGAACGTGGCACCACGTGCGCTGCGACTGGGCAGAACTGGCGGCATGTCCGGATCCGCCCGCGGGCGACCAGGCTCCGGCCGCGCGGGTCCAGCCCACCCGGTACGTCCCGTGGAACTTCATCGGGCCGTTTCAGCCGGGCTTCGCCCGGGCGCCGCGGCCGGCCGTGTCGCACAACTTCATCGGCCCGATCAGCCGCGACACCGTTCGCCTGCCGGCGCCGGCCGCACCTGCTGTGCCCGCTCCGGCGCCGGTCGACCCCGGCCGGAACTACACCACGAAGGACGGACGCCTCTGCAACACGCGCGGTGGCAACTGCGCCATCTGACCCTGACGTGATCGAGGCGCTCCGGCGAACTGGGGAGCGCCTCGATCACGAATGGCCGGCCTGCTCGAGGAGGTCCTCGGCCTTGGCCCTCAGCAGCGGGACGGCAGCCATGTCCGATGTGGACAAGAGATCGCGGAGGAGGGCGGTGGCACCGGTGGAGTCACCGTCACTCAGGAGCACCTCGGCAAGCCGTAGGTTGGCGATGAACACCCCTCGGGCATCGCCGGCCTCCACCATGATCCGGAGTCCCTCGCGGGCGTCGGCCGTGGCGGCCGGCAGGTCGCCGTTCGCGCGCTGCAGCCGGCTGTGGTGGATGAGCAGCCAGCCGAAGCCGTGCGCGTCGCTGGCCGCGCTGGTCACCTCCAGCGCCCGCGTGTACGTCGACTCGGCCAGGTCCAGCTTGTCCAGCGTGATCGCGCAGTCCAGGGTGCGCAGCAGCAGGGCGCGCTGGCTGTCGGTGCTCGACAGCGTCCGGGCATGGGCCAGGGCGTCCTCCAGCAGCGACAGTGCCTCGGCCGGGCAACCGCCGAGCAGCAGCGTCTCGGCCTGCGTGCGCAGCGCCAGCACCATGTCGGCCGGATCGCCGGTCGCCAGGGCGATCGCGGTCGCCTCCTCGGCATACCGGTGCGCCGGCCGCCCCTGGAACATCCGGGCGAAGGCGAGCCCGGTGAGGCTGTGCACGAGTTCGTGGCCCAGTCCCAGGCCGCGGAACGCGGTCACTGACTCTTCGAACTCCGTGGCGGCCTCGTCGAGGCTGAGGGAGAGCAGGACGTCTGCCCGGCTGCTCGCCTGCCGGCTGGCGACCCGCTGGTCGCCGGCGGCGCGGGCGGCGTCCCGGACAGCCGCGCGGACCCGGACGATCTGCTCGTACCCGCCCCGGCTGGACAGCGGCGGGATCACCATGTCCGCCAGCAGGGCCGCCTTGTCGTGGCAGCCCAGGCGGCAGGCCTGCGCGATGGCGTACAGGAGCTGGTTCTGCTCGGTGTGCAGCCACGCGCTCGGGTCGGCGGTGAGGCCGGCGATGTCGACCGGCCCGGCCGTGATGCCGTCCGGCAGCGGGTCGGGCAGGAGCCCGTCCTTGCGAACCACCCGCAGGTGCACGCTGTGCGCGAGGACCAGGAACGTGTCCAGCAGTCGCTGGTACGCGGCCCGCACGACCTCCTGGTCCTCGCGGGCGGCCAGCTCGCGGGCGAACAGCGCGACCAGGTCGTGCGGCCGGTACCGCAGCTGGCCGGTCAGGTCGATGCCGACCGGCTCCAGCAGCCCCGCGGCCATGAGCTGCTCGACGGCGCGTTCGCCGTCGCCGCCGTCGGTGAGGGCACCGAGCGTCCAGGCGGCGAAGGACTCGGCCGGCAGCAGACCCATCCGGCGCAGCGCCAGCTGGATGGGGGCGGCCAGCCCGCCGTAGCCGACCGCCAACTCGGAGCGGACCGCCAGGTCGCCCACGGCCAGCTCGTCGAGGCGCCGGTGCTCGTCGTGCAACCGATCCGCCATCGCGCGCAGCCGCACGGTCGGCCTGGGCTGGAGCCGTGCGCCGATGATGCGTACGGCGAGCGGGAGGCCGCCGCACAAGTCCACCAGTTCCTCCGCGACCGGTCGTTCACCCGCGATCCGGTTCGGGTCGAGGATCCGGCTGAGCAGCGAGATACCCTCCACGACCGAGAACGGCTGCAGCCGGTGGCGATCGGCCGCCGGAAGCTCGGCCAGCGACCGCCTGCTGGTGATGAGGACGGCCGAGCCGGCCGTGCCGGGCAGCAGCGGTGCCACCTGCCTGGCGTCGGCGGCGTCGTCGAGCACGATCAGGATCCGGCGGTCGGCCACCCGCGCGCGGAACGCCGCCGCCCGCGCCTCCGCGGAGTGCGGCTGATGGGCCGGGAGCACGCCGAGGGCGTACAGCAGCTCGCTGAGCAGCTCCGAGACCTCCCGCGGCGCCGGGCCGCCCCCGCCCAGGTTGACATAGAGCTGGCCGCCCGGGAACCGGTGCCGCACGTGGTGCGCGACGTGCACGGCGAGCGCGGACTTGCCCACGCCGGCCACCCCGGACACCACGACGATGGGCACCGTGACCCGATCGTCCTCGGCGGCCAGCGAGCGCGCGATCTCCGCCACCTGACCGGTCCGGCCGACGAAGTCGCCGATCGCCGGCGGCAGCTGGCACAACGCGGGCAGGCTCGGTGGCGCGACGTCGCGGGTCTCCTCGTCCACCGCCTCACCGAGCAGGATCGCCTGGTGCACGCCGCGCAGCTCCGGCCCGGGGTCGACGCCCAGCTCGGTGCGCAGCAGCGCCGCGACGTCGCGGTAGACCTCGAGCGCCTCGGCTTGCCGTCCCGACCGGTAGAGCGCGCGCATCAGGTGCGTCCGCAGCCCTTCCCGGAACGGGAACGCTGTGGCGAGCGCCCGCAGTTCTTCGACCACCGCCCGGTGGTGCCCGAGCGCCAGCTCCAGGGCGAACCGGCGCTCGGCCGCCTCGAGGCACCGCTCCTGCAGTTGCGGCACCTCGTCGCGATGCAGTGCCGCCGAATCCACGTCGAACAGGATCGGACCGCGCCAGAGTGCGGTGGCGGCCCGCAACGACTCCAGCGCGGCGGCCCGGTCGCCGCGGTTCAGGCCCACCCGCGCGGTCTCCAGCAGCTCGTCGAATTCCCGCAGGTCGCAGGAATCGGGCAGCTCGATGACGTAGCCGCCAGCGCGGGTATGGACGGCGGCGTCGGTGCCCAGCAAACGGCGCAGCCGTGCGACGTACGTCTGGACCGCCGCTCGCGCGTCAGCGGGTGGATCGTGCTCCCAGAGTCGGTCAACGAGGATGCTCACCGGCACGGCGCGGCCCGCGCGCAGCAGCAATGAGGCGAGGATGATCCGGACCTTGGCCGCGGAGATGGCGACGAGCGCGCCGTCCCGCTGAACCTCCAGATCCCCCAGGATCCGGAAACGGATGACAGCCGCCACTGGGCGGTCAGGCGATCGCGGCGAAGAACTGGCGGATGTCCTCGACGAGCAGGTCGGGTGCGTCGTGCGTGGCCCAGTGCCCGCCGCGGTCGTAGGTGTGCCAGGCGACGATGTTGCGGTGGTCGCGTTCGGCGAACCTGCGTACCGCGTGGAAGTCCGAGGCGAAGGCAGCGAGGCCGATCGGCACCGAGGTGGGATCGGTGGGGCCGGCGGCCTGGGCGGCACGGTGATTCTCGTAGTAGAACCGGGCGGCCGACGCGGCGGTGTTGGTGAACCAGTACAGCGCCGCGTTGGTCAGGATGTCATCGGGGCTGAGCGCGGTGCCGAACAGTTGCCCGCTCCAGGCCAGTTGGCCCGCCGGCGAATCCGCCAGGGCGTGCGCGAGGGTCTGTGGCTGAGCCTGCTGGGACCGGTCGTGGATGGCGTGCTCGGCGAAGGACTGCCCGAAACCTAGCGCCCCCAGGTCCTCGCCGGTGAGGCCGTCGAACTCGCCGGCGTCGCCGCGAGGGAAGGAGAAGATCTGCGTCACGTGCACCCCGATGACGTGCGCCCGGTCCAGCTCGCCGAGCAGCGGCGAGACGATCGCCCCGGCGTCGTTGCCGTGGGCGCCGTAGCGGTCGTAGCCCAGGCGGCGCATCAGTTCGGCCCAGGCGGCCGCGGTCCGGCCGGCGTTCCAGCCGTGCTCGCGGGTGGGTCCGGAGAAGGTGAAGCCGGGCAACGAGGGGATGACCACGTGGAAGGCGGGAGCACCCGGGCGGCCGTGTGCGGCCGGGTCGGTGAGCGGCCCCACCAGCCCCAGGTACTCGATGAAGCTGTTGGGCCACCCGTGCGTCAGGATGAGCGGGACGGCGTCCGGCTGGGCGGAGCGCAGGTGCACGAAGTGGATGCGCTGTCCATCGATGTCGGTGGTGAACTGCGGGTACTCGTTGAGCTTCGCCTCCTGCGCCCGCCAGTCGAACGAGGTATGCCAGTGCTCGACCAGATCCCGGACGTAGGAGACCGGGACGCCGTACTCCCACCCGGGCGGGGCGGGCACGCCGGCGCCGCCGGCGACGACTTCCTTCTCGGGCAGTTCGTCGGCCCAACGGGTACGGACCAGCCGGTGGGCCAGGTCGTCGAGGTCCGCTTGCGGTATCGCGATCCGAAACGGGGTGATGGCGGCATCGTGCATGGTGGGTGCCTCCCGGCCAAGTGCTTGACCTGCGTAAACGCGCGCAGCATATGTGCGCCCACTTTCATTCCGCTGACGACTGGCTTTCACTCTCGCCAGGTCCCGCTTCGAGGGCTTCGAGAAAGCGGGTGCCGTTAGCGGGGAGTGGGGCGATAGACGAGTTCCTGGGTGTGGCCATCGAGCGTCCGGCTCTCGAGCAGCTCGAGGTCGAAGTCGCCCGCGCTCCCGAGAATCGGGCTGGTCCCGGTCCGTCCGGAGATGACGGGGAAGATCGTCACCTGAAGGCGGTCGACCAGGCCGGCGCCCATCAGCGCCCCGTTCAGCGACAGGCTGGCAGGCGAGCGCAGCGGCACGTCCGACTGCTCCTTGAGCCGGGCGACGATGTCCACGGCGTTGCCGCTTACGATGGTCGCGTCCGGCCAGCCCAGGGTGTCCTGCAACGTGGCCGAGATGACCGTCGCCGGCATGCGCATCGTCCGGAGGTTCCACTCGTCGAGCGTGTTGGGGTCGATGCCCGAGGACATGATCTCGGCGGTCTCCCGGAAGGTGGTGGCCCCGAACACCATCCGCTGCTCGGTGTCGAACAGGGCGGCGCGGTGCTCGAGCAGCTCGGGGCCCTGCTTGCCCCAATAGCCGCCCCAGTCGGCGCCCTCGGCGTAGGAGCCGTAGCCGTCGAGGGTGGAGAAGACGTCCCAGGTGTAGAGGGCGGTCATGACAAATCCCTTCCTACTTCGCGGTCATGGTGGGCTTTCACCCCTACCACGAGGGACCCGCCCCGGATCCGACACTCTTCCAGAAGAAATTTCCGCGGAACCCTCGGAAGCCCGCACGGTTACCCCCGCATCCCCAGGACCGCGTTGGTCAAGGGTGTTGCGGTCGTAGGCCGCTCGTCTTGATCGGACCCCTCTCGATGGCCGCGTGAGCGGCGGGGCACGATGGGGTTCGTGTCGGCGAATGTGTCGTCCCGTCCGGCGCCGCACGTGTTGGAGGCGGTGCTGGAGCGGTTGACGTATGTGAATGAGGAAACCGGGTACACGGTGGCCCGGGTGGCGACGGGCCGGGGTTCGGACCTGTTGACGGTGGTGGGTGCGTTGCTGGGGGCGCAGCCGGGGGAGAGCCTGCGGTTGCGGGGCTGGTGGTCGTCGCACGCGCAGTACGGCCGCCAGTTCGAGGTGGTCTCGTACACCACGGTGTTGCCGGCGACGATCCAGGGCATCCGCCGCTACCTGGGCTCCGGGCTGATCAAGGGGATCGGGCCGGTGTTCGCCGAGCGGATCGTCGACCACTTCGGCGAGGACACGTTGCGGGTGATCGAGGAGCAGCCGGGCCGCCTCGTCGAGGTGCCGGGGCTGGGCCCGAAGCGTACGGCGAAGATCACCGCGGCCTGGGTGGAGCAGAAGGCGATCAAGGAGGTGATGGTCTTCCTGCAGGGTGTGGGGGTGTCGACCTCGATCGCCGTGCGGATCTACAAGAAGTACGCCGAGAAGTCGATCGACGTGGTGAAGTCCGAGCCGTACCGGCTGGCCGCGGACGTGTGGGGGATCGGGTTCAAGACGGCCGACACCATCGCCCAGGCCGTGGGCATCCCGCACGACAGCCCCGAACGGGTGAAAGCCGGCCTGCAGTACACCCTGTCGCAGGCCACCGACAACGGCCACTGCTACCTACCTGCCGAGCAGCTGATCGCCGAAGCCACCAAGATCCTCGATGTGCCCGCCGGCCTGGCCGCGCGTTGTCTGGACGATCTGGTCGCCGAGGAGGGCGTCGTCCGGGAGAGATTCCCCGAGGTTGAAGAGCAGGCGGTATATCTGGTCCCGTTCCACCGGGCCGAGATCTCGCTGGCCAACTCGCTGCTGGCGTTGCTGCACGGCCGAGCCGACCGGATGCCGCAGTTCGCCGGCGTGGCCTGGACCAAGGCACTGGCCTGGCTGAAAGCCCGCACCGGCACCGACCTGGCGCCCGAGCAGGAACAGGCGGTCCGGCTCGCGCTGACCTCGAAGGTGGCCGTGCTCACCGGCGGACCCGGCTGCGGCAAGAGTTTCACCGTCCGCTCCATCGTGGAGCTGGCCGCCGCGAAGAAGGCGAAGATCCTGCTGGTCGCCCCGACCGGCCGGGCCGCGAAACGCCTCGCCGAGCTGACCGGCCAACCGGCGGCGACGGTGCACCGGCTGCTGAAGCTGCAGCCCGGCGGCGAGGCCGGCTACGACCGGGACAACCCGCTCGACGTCGACCTGCTGGTCGTGGACGAGGCGTCCATGCTGGACCTGATCTTGGCGAACAAGCTGGTGAAGGCGGTGCCGGCGGGTGCGCACCTGCTGCTGGTCGGCGACGTCGACCAGCTGCCGTCGGTCGGCGCCGGGGAGGTGCTGCGGGACCTGCTCGCCGCCGACAGCGTTCCGCGGGTGCGACTGACCAAGGTGTTCCGGCAGGCCGCCGACTCCGGGGTGGTCAGCAACGCGCACCGGATCAACGCCGGCCGCCCGCCGATCCTCGACGGCATGCGGGACTTCTTCCTGTTCCCGTGCGAGGACACCGAGGCCGCCGCCGAGCTGACCGTCGAGGTCGCCTGCACCCGCATCCCCGCCAAGTTCGGCCTGGACCCGCGCCGTGACATCCAGGTGCTCGCCCCGATGCACCGCGGCGCGGCCGGTGCCGGCGCGCTCAACACGCTGCTGCAGCAGCGGCTGACCCCGTCGCGGGAAGGTGCGCCGGAGCGGCGGGCCGGTGGGCGGGTGTTCCGGGTCGGCGACAAGGTCACCCAGATCCGCAACAACTACGACAAGGGGCAGGCCGGCGTGTTCAACGGCACGGTCGGCGTCGTCACGGCCCTCGACCCCGACGAGCAGACCCTGACCGTACGCACCGACGAGGACGAGCAGATCGACTACGACTTCGACGAGCTCGACGAGCTGGCCCACGCGTACGCGATGACCATCCACCGCTCGCAAGGCTCCGAATACCCCGCGGTGGTCATCCCGTTGACGACGAGCGCGTGGATGATGCTGCAACGCAACCTGCTCTACACCGCCATCACCCGCGCCAAGAAGCTCGTCGTCCTGGTCGGCTCCCGCCGCGCCCTGGCCGCCGCTGTCCGCACCGTCGGCGCCGGCCGCCGCCACACCGCCCTCACCCACCGCCTCGGCACCTGAGCGCACGGAAGGGGCAGCTACCGCCGACGTCTCCCTCAACCGATGGACTCGGGTTGCGGGGCCGGTCACTTCTCACCGCCCGATCGTTGGAGAAAGATGGACACATCGACGGAGGGGAGCCTCGTGTGGATCACCTGACCGCCCTGTTCATGGCCCCGGAAAGCGGCGGCGGCCGGGGCGCCTACCGGCCCGGCGGATTCGATCTGCGGCTCGACGGGGACGTGGCCGACCGGCTGGTCCACCACCACGAGGCACAGCACGTGCTGCTGACGTCGACCACGGCGTGGGGAGTCGCCCTGGTGTTCACCGCCACGCGCCCGGACGGAGCAGGCGACTTCGACACGCTGCTGGCGGAGTGCAAGGGCGTGCACGAGCTGTACGCGACCTATCTGAGCTGTAGCGTCGTCGCGGCCGGGGACCTGGATCCGGCGACAGTGCTGCGGGCGTACCCCGAATACGAGCCGCTGGTCCAGGAGCTCGATGGGCATCTCGCGGCGGTGCCGGGTATGCACCGGCGCAGCCTGGCCGCCACCGCGCTGGCCCGGGCCTGCATGCAGACGCCGATCCTGGAGACGATGACCGACGCTTGGCCCGGGTTTCCCGCGCTGGCCGACCTGCGGCGGATGGATCGGCCCGGCGAGCGGCTCAGCCTCCTGATGCGCGAGCCCCTGTCCGACGAGGTGGTCGCCGCGGCCGACTCCGCCGCCGGGCCGGAGGCGGTCGACGCCGACGAGGGTACGGCGGTGGCCGCGCTCGACGACCGGTTCGACGACGCGTGGGCCCGCTGGGAGGACGCCGTCTTCGACGCGTACGCCGCTCGGCTGGCCGCCGCCGGGGCGACCGTCATACCCGGCAACGAGCATCTCCCAGCCGCCGCCGCGCTGGTGGCCCGGTCGGGCTCGGATCTGTCGGTCGTGGCCGCGCCGGTCGAGGACGAGCGCATGGTGGCCACCGTGCTGCGCCACGCGCGGCTGTGGCTGACGACCCAGCGGCGCCCGGCCCGGGCCATCACCCTGGGCGCCGATGTGGACCTCGACGAGCTCGTCCGCGTGGCCGAGGCAACCACCCGGGTGGCCGGGCGGCCAAACCTGGTGATCGCGGCCCGGCTGCCCGAACGGCTGCTCGGCGCGTACGAGCTGCCGGTCGCCGACCGGGAGCGGCTCGCCGCCCACCAGGGACCGGTGGTGGTGGTCCGGACCGTGGCCGACGACGGCACGGACACCGGGACGGACGCGGTGTGGCTGGTCGGCCTGCCCGAACCCGCCGACCTGGCCGCGCTGGCCGAGGCCTGGGCCACCATCGGTGATCTCACCTGCTGCGTGGCGGCGAGCTGCCTGCGTGACAGTGGCTGGCGGGACCGCTGGCTGCCGGTGCTGGAACGGACCGCGCCGCTGGTGTGGCTGATCGACGTGGGGATCGCGGTGCTCGCCGGGGAGTGGCGCGACCGCACGGTCCACAGTCTCTATCTTGATCTGGGGCCTTCGGGCACGGGCGCGAGCCGGGCCGTGGCGGTCAAGGCGGAGGGCCTCGTGGGCGTCTGGCTGGCAGTGGCCGACGAGGTCGGCGTTCAGATGATCACGGCGCAGGTCGCGGATCAGCTGCCGGCCCTCCAGACCACCGGGGCCGACTGGTCGGAGCTGCTGCCCCCGGTGCGGCTCGCGCTGCTGGACCTGCTGCGCGTCGAGTCGTACGTGGACCTGCGGGCCCTGTCGGATCACCGGGGCTGACGCGGACCATGCCGGGCATCTTTCTCTGCTACCGCGGCATCGACCGCTCCTACGCACCCCTGCTCCTCGATCGCGAGCTCGGCCGCCGCTTCCCCGGACACGTCTTCCAGGCCGCCCGCTCCAACACACCCGGCACCGACATCCCCAAGGCGATTCGCGACTACCTCGAGCAATGCTCGGTGGTCATCGTCGTGATCGACCGGGCCTGGCTGGACGACATCAGCCTGTTGTTCCGCAAGAAGGACTGGATCCGCCAGGAGATCGCACAGGCGTTGAAGCACGACCGCACCATCCTGCCCCTGCTCCTCGACGGTGTGCGGGTTCCCCGCTCGGGCGAGGTGCCGGAGGACATCGCGGCTTTCACCGGCAAGGCGGCCGCCTCGATGACGACTCGGCATCTCGACGCCGACCTGGACCGGCTGGTACACGAGATCGAGAGGCTGGCCCCGGAGATGGTCCTCACCGGGCTGACCGACCTGCGGCCGTCCGCCTGGCGGCGACCTGCCGACCTGCTGCTCCCTGAGTACGAGGCGTTCCCGACCCGAGACCGCCCGGAATCGGGACAGCTGGAGCGGTGGTGCGCCGACCCGGCCGGTCATCCGGTGCGCGTGGTCACCGGGCCGGCGGGCGCGGGCAAGACCCGGCTGATGCGCATCGTGGCCGCTCGGCTGCGGGCGACCGGCTGGGCCGCCGGCCCGCTCGCCGGGCAGCCGGATCCGCGGGCGCTGGCCGGCCTCGGCGCGATCCGGACACCGACACTGCTGGTGATCGACGACGCCGAGTCCCGGACCGGTCTCATCCGCGCGGCACTGCTGGCTATCGTCGGCGCCCGGGAGGTCACGACGAGGCTGGTGCTGGTCGCCCGAGCCGACGGCGAATGGTTCGGCGAGCTGCGGGCCGACCCGGACGACGCGGTGGCGGCGCTGGCCGCCGGCGCCGAGGTCATGGCCCTGGAACAGCTACGGCCACAGGCCGGCGACTACGACATCGCCCTGAAGGCGTTCGCCCCGCGGCTGCCCGCCGAGCTCGATGTCGCGCCCGCGAACCGGCCGGAAGCGGCGACCCTGCTGGAGGTGCAGGCCGCCGCGCTGGCGCAGTTACTGAAAGCCACCCGTCCGGACGAGCCGCCGCTGCGCCGTCTCGCCGAACGGGAGATCCACTACTGGCACCAGACCGCGATGAGCATGGGCCTGGACTGGCTGCGACCGCGCAACGTCAAGGAGATCATCACGGCGGTGACGTTGTTCGGTGCCGACACCGACGCCGAGGCCGACCGACTGCTCGGCAGCACCCGGGCCCTCCAGGGCCGGCCCGTGGACGCCGTCGACACCGTCCGCGAATTGGTCCGCACCCTGCTGCCGGGCCGGGCCGCGCTCAACCCGCTGCGGCCCGAACAACTCGCCGTCGAGATCGTCGCGCCGCACCTGCGCGAGGCCGGGTTGCCGGCCGGGGCCGTTCCCGGGCACTCGGATGCGCAGGCCGAACGGGCGTTCGGCTTCCTCGGCCGGGCGGCCGGCCGCGACCTCGGCCCAGCCATCCGCGCCTATCTCGCGGCCGATCCGGTCCGCCTGCTCACCATCGCCATGACCGCCGTGCGGTCCATCCCCGACCCGGCCGAGCTGGTCGGCGCGATGACGGCGACACTGGACGCGGCACCCGCGGCCGAGCTGGTGGCCGCCCTGCCCCAGCGCAGCGAGGTTCTCGGCCGGTTCGCCGTGGACGTCACCGAACGCGCTCTGGCCGCCGCGACCGACCCGGCGACCGTCGCCCGCCTGTCCCGACTGGCCGCGACCCGGCTCACCTACCTCGGTGAACGCCCCGACCAGGCCCGCGCCTACGCCCGGAGCGCGGTCGCGTTCGAGCACGCCGATCCGGAGGAGCGGGCCGAGTCCTGGGCCGTCCTGGCCCTCACGCTCGGCCCCACTCCGGAGGGTATCGCCGCCGGGGCGCAAGCCATCACCGCCTTCGAGCGGCTGGCCCCGGGTGGGCACCGGCGCGACGGCGCCCTGGCCACGGCGTTGCACAACCAGTCGACCCGGCTGGCGCAATCGCGGAACGTCGTCGCGGCCCTGCCGCTGGCCCGGCGAGCCCACGACCTCACCACCGGCCTGAGCGACGCACGACGCGGCCGGTTTCTGTCCCTGCACGCCGATGGTCAGGACCATCTCGCCACTCTGCTGGCCCGATCCGGTGAGCTGGAGCAGGCCGAGGCGCTGAGCCGCGGGGCGCTGGAGATGCGGCGCACCCTGGCCGAGGCCCGCCCGGACGCGTACACCGGGCAGGTGGCGGCGACGCTGTACAACTTGGCCGTGATCCTGCTCAAGAGCGATCGCGCGGCCGAGGCGGCCGACCTGTTGCGCGAGGCCGAGGCGATCCAGCAGCGACGGTCCGGCCGCGACCGGCACCAGGCCGAGCTGATCCGGCGCCGGCTGGCGGAGCTCGGCGATGGCTGACCACCTCGCCAGGTTGTCCCTGGACGGCACGGCCAGCACCGGCTTCTACACCCCGCACGGCTTCGACGTCACCCTGCACGGCACCGAGCTGCCGGTCGACCACATGGTCTACCTGCACGAGGTGCAGCACTGCGCGCTCAACGACGAGACCGCGTGGGGTACGGCCCTGCACGTGTACGCGCGAATGCCCGGCGCCGGCGCCACGTTCACCGCGCTGCTCGACGCCTGCCGGCTCACCCACGAGGCGTTCGCGACGTACTCCTCGGTGCGGCTCGCCGCCGCCCGGCACGGCGACATCGGCGAGATCCTCACCGCCTACCCGGACTATCGCGGCCCGTACGCCGACGCCGAGCGCCTGGTGTCGGCGGTGAACGGGACCAACCGGCGGCTGCTGGCCCTGAGCGCGCTCGCCCGGGTCTGCATGCAGGGGCCGGTCATCGACGCGATAATGCACGCCGGCTCCCGCGCGTTCACCCTGGCTGACCTGCGGGAACGGGATCGCCCGGACAACCGGTGGGCATGGTTCCTGCACCGGGCGCCGGCCTCGCTCGCCGAGGCCGCACAGGCCGGTGACCGGCGCCTGGCGGCCGACTTCGACGGCGCCGCGTTGAGCAGCGACGGCGGGGACGACCTGCACGCCTCCACCGGCAAGGAGCACGACCAGGCGTGGGACGCGTGGGAGGAGACAGCGTACGAGCACCTGGCCGGGATCCTGGCCGCCACCGGCGCCCGTACCCATGGGATCTTCGACCATCGGCAGCCGACCGCCGACCTGCTCGCCCGGATCACCGAGGAGCACGGCGACCTGGGTTTGCGCGACGCGATGAGCGAGGCCCAGCGGCGTGACGACGCGGCGGTCGCCAGCTCCGTGCTCCAGCAGGTCCGCCACTCGCTGAGCGGGGACCGGCCGTACCCCGCGATGATGTTGCCGCCGATGGACATCGGACCTCTCGTCGGCGACGGCACCGTGGTCGTCCACATCCGCACTGCGGACCGGCTGGCCGCGCTGTTCCGGTGGCCGACCGGAACCCGGCTGCCGTCCGGCCCGGTCGCGGCCGTGCGGGCCTTCGTGGACGCCGACGGCGACGAGATGCTCGGCCACCTGGTCCTGGCAGAGCCGGGCGAGCTTCCCCCGGTGGCCGGCCCGCACCCGGTCGCCGTGTGCGTCAGCGCGGCCTGCCTCGCCGACACCGCCTGGACCGGCCGCTGGCTGAGCGCGCTGCTGGCCCACCCCGTGCTCGTGCTGGTCGACGTCGAGCCGGACCGCTTCGCCCCGGCCTGGGCCCGCGACGAGCGCGACGTCCTCGCCGTCGGCATCGAGGTCCGCGACACCGGCGGCACCCGATCCGCGCTGCTGTGCACACCCGATGGAGGGATGATCTGGTGGCTGACCCTCGGGAATGATGTCACCGTGCGCTTGATGGCCGAATATCTCCGGGGCCTGCTGGGGGCCCGGCTCCGGACGACGGACGAACTCCCCGCCGGGATCCACACCGCCGCGGTCGCCGTCATCACGAGCCTGCTGGCCACCGAGTCGTTCGTCAGCTTCGACGCGCTGGGCGGCCGCGATGGCTGACGATCTCGACGCGATCCTGGCCCACGCCGGCCTCGACGGCACCGAAGTGCGCCGCGAGCAGGCCGGCGCGCTGGCCCGGGCGGTCAGCCGGAAGCCGGAGGAGGAGTTCATCACGACCGTCGTGGCGGCCCCGGGCACCGGCTGGGACGACGGACAGCAACGGCCGCGGGACTACCTGGAGGTGCACACCGGCCGCTGGCACGTCGACCTGCGGGATCCGGCCAATCGTCGTCATCTGGTGCTGGTGACCGTCGCGGCGGTCCTGGTCGACGCGCTGAACCTCACCGAACGCACCGGCTGGGTCCTTCCGGTGCTGCCGGCGGTGGTCGACGTGCTCGCCGTTCGGGCGGTGCCCGGCGGGCTGCACGTCGAGCTGGCCCGGCTCGCGGATCCGCAGGTGCCCACGGAGCTGGCGAAGGTCGTCAACCGTCTGGACTTCGCGGACTTCGTCGCCGCGGTGCACCGGGCCGGGCCGGTCGTGGCCATCCCGGCCGGCGGCACCATCACCTTCTCCGGGTCCGCCACTCGTTGATCCAGTTGGCGGTCGTCCGCATTCATCACCGGGCCGGCCACGCCGAACTGGCGGCGACGGCCGCCACCGGGCCGTCGAGCAGAGTGACCGGGCCGGCCCTGACCTCGAGCAGGCCCGAGCTCACTCCAGCGTCTCCACCAGCGACTCCTCAGCCGTCACCCGAGCGGCGATCTCCGCCAGTTCCCGGGGACGCGCGCTGAGCTCGGCGTCGAGCGACTCCAGCCACAGCTCGCCGTCCAGCACGGGCGTGGCGCCCCTGCTCTCCGCCGTGATCTCGCAGAAGAAGACCAGGCGCTTCGGCCAGCGGTGCGCGTAGCTCAGCTCGTCGAGATGGTGAGCTGCGGCGGGTATTCGGTGGACGTGTAGAGGTTGCCGCCGACCTTGGTACGCGGCGAATTGCCGTGCACGTACGGCATCCGCCGCGCCGGTTGCACCCGGCAACACTGTGCCCCTATTGTACTAGGTAACTAGTGATTAGGGGTGGTGAGGTGATTCAGTTCCACCTGGACACTCGTTCCGGGGTCGCGCCCTACATGCAGATCATTCAGCAGGTTCGGCACGCTCTGCGGCTCGGCGTGCTGAAGGAGAAAGACAAGCTGCCCACCGTCAAGGAGGTAGTGGCCCGGCTCGCGATCAACCCGAACACGGTGTCGAAGGCCTACCGTGAGCTCGAGTATGAGGGGCTGGTCATGGCGCGCCCAGGCCTCGGCACCTTCGTCACGCGGACGCTGGGCGCTGACTCGCTGGCCAAGCACGAGCCGTTGCGCAAGGACCTGGAGCGCTGGCTGTCCGACGCCCGTGAGGCCGGCCTCGACGACGAGAGTCTCGAGGCGCTGATTCTCAGCACGTTTCGGTCGTTTTTGGAGGCCAGAGCATGACTGACGCGCTGACCGCGGAAAATCTCACCAAGAAGTACGGCCGCCGCACCGCGCTCTCCGAGTGCACCCTCTCCGTGCCGGCTGGCCGGGTCGTCGGCCTGGTCGGGCCGAACGGCGCCGGAAAGTCCACGTTGCTGCAGCTGGCCTGCGGGCTGCTCGATCCGACCAAGGGGCGTATCGAGGTTCTGGGCGCGGCGCCGGTGAGCGGCACGCAGCAGGTCGGTTTCGTCGCGCAGGACACCCCGGTCTACGGCGCGCTGACGGTCGCCGAGCACCTGCGGCTCGGCGCCCATCTCAACCCGTCCTGGGACGCCGGCTTCGCCGAGCGGCGCATCGCCCAGGTCGGCCTCGACCTGGCGCAGAAGGCGGGCAAGCTCTCCGGCGGCCAGCGGGCCCAGCTCGCCCTGGCCGTAGCCGCCGCCAAGCGGCCCGAGCTGCTGCTGCTCGACGAACCGGTGGCGGCGCTCGACCCGCTGGCCCGCCGCGCCTTCCTGCAGGGGCTCATGGAGCTCACCGCCGAGCGCGGGATCAGCGTGATCATGTCCTCGCACCTGGTCGCCGACCTGGAACGGGTCTGCGACTACCTGATCGTGCTCGTCGCCTCCCGCGTACGGGTCGCCGGCGAGGTGGACGAGCTGCTCGCCGCCCACCACCGCCTGGTCGGGCCGCGGCGCGACCTCGCCGACCTGGGCGCCGGCCGGTCCGTGGTGGAGCAGAGCCACACCGACGTGCAGTCGACCCTGGTGGTGCGCAGCACAGCGCCGATCGACGACCCCACCTGGCAGGTGGACCGGTTGAATCTGGAGGACATCGTGCTGGCCTACCTGGGCGGGGACGCCGGCCTCGTGCCGGAGCAGGCACTGGAGGGACGCCGATGATCTGGCTCACCTGGCGTCAGTTCCGGACGCAGGCGCTGGCCGTCGCGGCCGTCCTGCTGCTCTTCGTGCTGGCCCTGGCCCTGACCTGGAGCCAGGTGACGAGCCTGGCCCGGGACACCGGCTTCACCGGTTGCCAGGGAGACGCGTGCGACGCCGCCGCCGACACCTTCCTCAACGCGTTGTCGAGCCACACGGCGGGAACGCTCTACTACGCCGGCATAGCTGTGCTGTGGGTGCTGCCGGCTCTGCTGGGGCTCTTCTGGGGCGCGCCCCTGGTGGCCCGGGAGCTGGAGTCCGGGACGTACCGTCTGATCTTCAGCCAGTCCGTCAGCCGGCGCCGGTGGCTGCTGGTCAAGCTGGGGGTCGGCGTGCTCGCCGCCGCGTTGGGCGCGGGCCTGGCGAGCCTGGCGGTGAGCCAGTGGGCGGCTCCGATCGACCAGGCCGGGAGCCGGGTCAGCCCGGTGACCTTCGCGACCCGCGGCATCGTGCCGATCGGCTACGCGGCACTGGCCTTCGTGATCGGCGTCGTCGTGGGGATGGTGTTGCGGCGCACCCTGGCCGCGATGGCGGTGACCCTGCTCGTGGTCGTCGCCGTCCAGGTCGCCGTGCCGCTCGCACTGCTGCCCCTGGTGGCCAAGCCGCAGACGACGGTCATGGCGCTGGATCCGAGCGAGGGCTTCATCTACAGCGTGGATCCCGCGACCAACGAGATGCATCTGGACGCCGGGGCCGACCTGCCGGGCGCCTGGATCCAGGAACGGTCCACGGTGACCTCGACCGGGGCGGAGTTCATGGCCAAGACCGACCCCGCCACGTGTGGCCCGCTGAATCCCGGTAGCCACGGTCCCTCGCCCGAGTGCCGGGAGTGGCTGGCGACGCAGAACCTCAGCGTGAAGCTCACCTACGTGCCCGCCTCCAGCTTCTGGGCCCTGCAGTGGCGTCAGTTCGGCGTGCTGATGGCCCTCACGCTGGGTCTGTCGTGGTTCTCCCTGTGGTGGATCCGGCGCAGGCTGGCCTGATCGCGCAGGTCACGGCGGCGACGATCCGATACCCTGGGCCGTCGCCGCCGTTTCTCGTACGGGCGTTGTTCAGTGCCGGCCGAGGAATTCGACGATCGCGGCGTTGACCTCGTCGGGCCGTTCCAGATAGCCGAGGTGCCCGCAGCGCTCGATCTCCACGAAGTCGCACTCCGGGATGGCCTCGGCGGTCTCGGCCGCGAGGTGCGGTGGCGCGACAGTGTCGTCGGTGAATCCCGCTCCGCGCGCGGGCGCCGTCCTCGCCGCGAGAGCGCTGCGATCGAGCTCTTCAGTCCGCAGGAAGTGGTGATAAAGAGCATCCGCCTAGGTTCTGGGGGAACGACCCAAGAAACCTGCGCAACGTCAAGGTGCTCAACCGGTAGGAGTTATCAAGCAATGAGCAACCTCAGCCCCGGGACCCACAGTTTCACCCTCGACGGCACCCGGCAGGTGTACCACGTCGCCGGCCGCGGTCCGGTGCTGATCGCCCACTCGGGCGGCCCCGGGGTCGACTACTCGTACCTGCGGTCCGACCGGCTCGAGGAGCATTTCACGGTGGTCTACCTCGAGCCGGTCGGGACCGGCGGCTCACGGCCGCTTCCACCGGGCGCGACCTATGTGGACACCTACGTCGATTTCCTGTACGCCGTGGTCGAGCACTTGGACGTGCCGAAGGTGCACGTACTCGGTCACTCGCACGGCGGTGTCGTCGCCCAGCGGTTCGCGCTCCGCTATCCCGAGCGGGTGGCCGGCCTCGCGCTCTACAGCTCGACCCCGGTGACCGACCCGGAATTCTGGGCGGCCGGGCGCGCGGAGGCGGTGGCCTATCCCGAACGCCTCCCCGACGTTCCCGAGGCCGCCGCGGTGACTGCGGCCTTCACCAGCTCGGAGCCGGAGCGCGACGACGAGGAGAAGACCGCCACCATGCGCGCGGTCCTGCCCATCTACTTCGCCGATTTCTGGGGCCGCCGCGCCGAGTTCGAGCCGCTCCAGAAGGGCATCAGGACGTGGCTCGTGCAGTTCGAGTCGAACGTCGTCGACTACCGCGTGGACCTGCCGAAGATCACGGCACGCACGGTGGTGCTCACCGGCAGGCACGACTTCATCTGCGGCCCTCGCTGGGCCGGGATGCTGTCCGAGGGGATCGCCGGCTCCCGGTTGGTGATCCTGGAGAACAGCGGTCACTTCGGGCAGATCGAGGAACCGGAGGCGTTCCTGGAGGCGGTGACCTGGTTGCTGGCCGGGAGTTTCTCCGACGAGGTGCGGGCCACGTTCCGCCGCGGCGACAACGATGCCGTGCTGCGGCTGGCCGGCGCGGAGATCGAGCGGGCCCGCGCCGCGGGCGAGCCGGCCGGCGAGGTCGAGGGGCTCTACGCGACGGCCCGGGTAGCACTCCGCGAGGGTGACCTGGCCCGGGCGGAGGAACTGGCCCAGGAGGCGCTCGACGTGGCGGTGCGCTCCGGTGACCGGCGACTGGAAGAGCGACCGCGGCACGTCCTCGCCGCGGTCGCGCGGATGTCCGGCGACTACGCGGAGGCCCGGTCCCGCTATCTCGCCGGCATCGCGCTGAACGAGGCGCTGGGGCAGCCCGAGATGGTGAACTCCGAGTACCACAACCTCGCCTTCACCGAGCTCAAGCTCGGCCACCTCGACCGCGCCCGGGAGCTGTTCGCGCAGGGCCGCGAGCGGGTGTTCCGCGAGGGCTACCTCTCGTTCGTCCCCTACCTCGGTGTCGCCGCCGCCGCGATGGCATCGGCCGACGGTGACCACGCGAGTGCGGCGCGGATGATTGGCTTCACCGACCGCGCCTACGCCGTCGTCGCCCAGGTTCCCGACCCGGACGACGCCCAGGAACTGCTCCTGGCCAGGACACTTGCCGTCGCGGCCCTGGACGAGGACCGCTTCGCCGCCGAGTATGCGACCGGATCGGCCATGAGCGCGGACGAGGCCTTCAGGCCCGCGGGAGCGTAGCCGCCTGGTTGTCACGAACCGCAGGTGACAATCAAATCCCGCCGAGGGATGCTGGCGCAGCGGGCGCTGGCGGCGGCCGGCGAGCCCGTCGTGGTGGTCCGCGCGGCAGGAGTATCCGGCGACCCTCGGCGATCACTGAGGCCGTACGGCCGGCGGGCGCCCGATACCGTGCGTCATGCCCCTATGATCCCCGAATGATGATCCACCGGCACCGAGATCGGCTGGCCGAACTCCCCCGTGATCCGCGAGCCGACGCCTACCCCATGCCGCCGGTCCCGTACGGGTGGTATGCCGTGCTGCGCGGCCGCGAGCTGCGCCCCGGCCAGGTCGTCAGCCTGCACTATTTCGGTCGCGCGCTGATCGCCTTCCGGGGCGCGGACGGGCGGGCGGCCGTCCGTGACGCCCACTGCCCGCACTACGGCGCCCACCTCGGCGCCGGCGGGAAGATCGTGGACGGAACCGTCGAATGCCCCTTCCACGGATGGCGCTTCGACGCCGACGGAGCCTGCACCCTCGCGCCGTTCGCGGCGCGCACGCCGAAGGTGTCCCTCGGTGGCTTCCCGGTGCGTGAGCACAGCGGCCTCATCTTCGTCCACGTCGGACCGGATGCCTCCGCCTGGGAGGTACCCGAGATCCCGGAGGCGACGTCGCGGGCCTTCGCGAGGCCGATCGACGACGTGTGCCGCGCACGCATCCACATCCAGGAGATGCGCGAGAACATCGTGGACGAGTCGCACTTCCACTTCATCCACGGCCAGAGCGAGCCGCCGGTTCAGGACCTGCGGCCGGACGGCCCGTTCGCCGAGGTCCGCGGTCGTTTCCACCGGCGCGTGCTGGCCTGGGACATCAACAACACCTTCGATGTGTTCATGTACGGGCCGGGCGTAATGGTGGTGCGCGTCGAGGGTCCGGTCCTGTCGCTGACCGCGGTGGCCCTGACCACCCCGGTGGACGAGCGGACCAGCGAGATGCGGATGCTCTACTACATCCGCAAGCCGGCTCGGCTGCCGTTCCTCGCACCGCTGTTCAAGCTGGTGTTTCGCGCGGAGGCGCTCCGCGAGGTCCGCGACGAAGTGCGGATCTGGGACCACAAGGTGCATTTGGCGCGCCCCGTCCTGCTCCCGCACGAGAAGGGCATCAGGGCCCTGCGCCGTTGGTACGCCCAGTTCTATCCGGACGGCGCCGGAGCACTCGAGGACTCGGCAGCGGACAACCGCGACCGGGAGAGCTCCGCGATCAACTGATCCAGGTTCTGTCCAATGCTGTCCAGCCTGAGCGAGCAGCCGGCCGGCGATCGCTCAGAGTCCACCCAGTGAATAGCTAGTTGATCACCTGAGGTAGTCAGGTGTGCCCCGAGGTCCCGCCGACGTGGCGGATGCCGCGGTGCTGGACCTCGTCGCGTTCCGGAAGCCGGTCGAGGTGACCCGCGAGGAACGGCGGCCGGACGTCGCCCTGGACCGCTACGTCGAGGCGTTGCGGCTCTGGCACGGTGCTGCGGTCACCGGTCGGTTCGTCCCTGGTCCGCGCGGCCCGCGTCGACCACGCGGAGCCAGCCGGCGATCTCACCCGCCATCGCCCTTACTGGTCGGGGCACGCAGGTCTCTGGGGCTCACGCCGTACGCGGCCTTGAAAGCCCGGTTGAAACCGCTCAGGTCGTGGAAACCGCAGGCGTGTGCGACCGCCGCGATGGTGTGGTGGGCGAGGCGCGGGTCCATGAGGTCGCGCCGGGCGCGGTCGAGTCGGAGTCCCCTGATGTAGAGCGCCACCGTGTGGTGCTCGGCCTCGAAGAGTTTGTGCAGGTAACGGGTGGAGATGTGGACGGTGGCGGCGATCCTGGCCGGGTCGAGGGTCGGGTCGTCGAGGTGTTGGTGGATGTAGTCCTTGATCCTCGGCAGCAGGGAGCGGTGCCGCGCCCCGCGCACCGCGTCGGTGGCGCCGAGGCGCTGGCCGAGCAGGGTGATGACCAGATCGCTGGCGTGGGCCAGCACCTGCTCGGACTGTTCGGCCGGGAGGTCCTCGCCGTGGCGGGCCAGGTCGAGCAGGAATCGGGACACGACGCCGGTGAGACCGGTTCCGCCGTCGAGGCGGCGGGCGCTGAGGTGCCGCCGCTCGGCCTCGGTCAGCCGGACGGAGTCCGCGGGCAGGGAGAACACCCAGACATCCCAGGCGTCGTCGAAGAGCCAGCGGAAGGGGCGGGTGGTCTCGTATACGGCGCAGTCGCCGGGGCGCAACTCGGCTTCGCGGTCGTCCTGGCTGAGCCGCCCGACGCCGCCGGCGACGAGTGCTACCTGGAAGTAGGCGTTGTCCGCGTCGCCGATGAGTTTCGGCGTGCGGCGGATGTCCTGGCCGGTGGACCGCACCTCGGCGATCATCAGCCGGCCGGCCCAACTCGCCCGGATCGCGCCGGCCACATCGCCGCTGGGCATGGAATGGATCGCCACCGGGGCGAAGGTGTCCGACATGATGTGCCGCCAGTACGCCTCGCGCTCGTTCGGCTCCAGCGCGTCCGTGCTCAAGATCAATGACATGTGTGGCCCCCGGCTCGATCGTCACGCCGTCACCTCGGTGGGTCAAGGCCGGGGTGCACCGTCGTCCGGAAACTGTTCTCTTACCTCCGAGCCCGGGCCGGCCATCGCGGACGACGCTGGCACTCAACGCATCGGCGACGACAAGGAGAGCCTGATGGACGTGGTGCTGGTACACGGTGGATTCGTCGACGGATCCGGCTGGCAGGCGGTGTACGACCTGCTCAAACTGGACGGCTACCGGGTGAGTGTGGTGCAGAACCCGACCCTGTCGCTGGCAGGTGACGCCGCCGCCACCCGCCAGATCATCGATGCGGTGGACGGCCCTGTCGTGCTGGTCGGCCACTCCTACGGCGGCGCGGTGATCACCGAGGCGGGTACCCACGAGAAGGTCGCCGCGCTGGTCTACATAGCGGCGTTCGCGCCCGACCGGGGCGAGTCGGTCAACACGCTCATCGCCGACCCGCCGCCGGGGGCCCCGGTGCCGCCGATCCTGCCGCCCCGGGACGGATTCCTGTTTCTGGACAGGGAGAAGTTCGCCGCCTCGTTCGCCGGCGACCTGCCCGCGGAACAGGCCGCCTTCATGGCCGACTCGCAGGTCCCGTGGGGCGTGGACGCCCTGGGTGGCGCGATCACCGAGCCTGCCTGGCGAATCAAGCCCAGCTGGTATCTGGTCGCCACGGACGACCGCATGATCCCCCCGCCGGCCCAGCGGGCGATGTCCGAGCGCGCCGGCTCGACGGTGGTCGAGTCCGCGGGGAGTCACGCCGTGTATCTTTCGCAGCCAGGCGCGGTAGCGGCCGTCATCCACGAGGCGGCAACCGCGCTGAAGTGACCACGTCGTCCCCGACGCCGAACCCATCATGCGCCGAGCGATCTCAGCGGATACGACTCCCGCTTCCCCCAAGGCTTGACGCCACCCGGGTCTGAGCGCATCAGCCGAAAGGCGGAACCCACACCCGGCGTTTCCTATGGGGAAGCAGAGCTGCCGTACGGGAGATCAACCGTGATCGCCAGTGCTGGTCCCAGCGGTCAGCGTGGCGGGGTGGATTCGGCCGAAAATGCCTCGGTCGAGGCCGATAGCGTGGTGCGGTCCTATCGGCAGGCGGCGATGTTGTGTTGGGCCCAGTCGATGAACGTGCGGGGCACTCGACCGAGGACCCGCTCGACGTAGGCCGACAAGCCACGGCGGGAGGACGCGTCACTGCATGGCGGTGGCCGGCGGGTGGTCGAAGGATTCGGCGCAGCGGAAGGTGTAGAGCGAGTAGCCACGCCCGATCTGCACGCCGACGGTGTCCGGGGACGCGTTCGGGTCCTCCTCCGATGGGCGCCAGCTGCAACCCGTGCCGTTCCAGTCGGCCGAGCCCGCGGTGAGGGTCAAGGTCATCGCGGCGCCGCAGACAGCACAATCCATCGGGTACGGGTCGGTCAGCGACCAGTTCGCGTACCCGCCGACCTTCCAGCCTGGCGCCAGCGACAGGTCACTCTGGTAGTTGGGGCGGCTCTCCTCGTCCTTGTCCCACTCGTCAAGCCGCTCGCGCAGGTCATCGGGGAGCAGACCGGCGTACTGGTACTCGCGGACCTGTTCTGGGTGCACCACGCACGGAATAGGCAGGTACATGTCGCTGATCACCGCCGGCTCGGGAGGCGCTTCGAGTATTGGGCCCACGGCGGAGCTATCGCGCCAGTAGAGGAAGACTCGGGGGCTGTAGTGCCGATCCGAGTGGTCCACCGGGCACCACAGCACCTGGAGCAGGTCGGTGCCGTCCGGACCGGCGTAGTCCGGGATGTCCCGGCGGTACAGTTGCGCGAGCGGGAGCAGCGGGATCGGATCCTCGATCAGGTCATCCAGCTCCAGGTCGTCGGCCGCATCGAGCTCGGCCCGTTCCTCGGCGGTCAGGAAATCCCCGCCCGCCAGCGGTTCCCGAGCGTTCGCCGTCGCGAGGATCTCCCGCCTGCGGCGCTCAGCCGCCAGCGTGGTCAGGTTGTACGGCTCATGCGCCTCAGTGTCGTCGCAGACCGGCCACATCTCGTCGGCCGGCCACAGCAGCGGCCCGCCGACCGAACTGTCCGCAACGGTCGCAGCGCCGGGCCGGGGATGCAGGCGGGTAGCGGTGGTGGAATGTCCCCGCAGCGCGGGGAAGAGTTCGGCGATGTCCAGGGGACGCGGGGGTGTGGTGCGGGCGACCATAACAGTGGATCTTAAAGCTGATGACGGAGGGAACAAGCGCCAATCCGTTGTCGCCCCAGCCTGCGGTGTCACCACCTGGTTGGGTTGATCACGGACATTAACCTCTACCCATGCCGTTCTACGGACCTGGGCACTTCGAAAGCCGTACGCCCATCGCGCTTGTTCTTTTGGGGGTTGTCCTGACCCTCAGCTTTCTGCTGGTCGGTCTGTTCGACGACCTCGAGCCCAGTCCGCCGGACGGTGAACTGGTCACCGCCACGGTTCAAACTGTGGTGCCGGACGGTCTCGGGTATCCGTACTACGTGTCGGTCCGGGCGGTAACCTCGCAAGGCACGGTGAACTGCAGCATGGGCAAGAACCAGTTTCCCGACGGTGGGCTGCCCCCACTCAACGCGCAGATCACGGTCGATTGGACGTCCGGGTACTGCGACTCGTACGAGCCGGCCGAACAGCTCCCACGGTGGTTCTTTTTCCTGGTGTCGGGCATCGCCGGGACGCTCACCGGCCGGTACCTGTTCCGGTTGGCGAGCCGCAACGGCTCTTGACGGGGACCGGTCCATCCGCAAGGCATACCGCTGAGGCAGTAGCCAACGTTCTCATCCGCCGCGACTCGTGCGCGCCGTTATCCGGAACGTGCTGTGCCACGATGGCGCGCCGTTGATGGGATAGGTACGAGGGACGCTTCGGGCGTCAGCGGGGTGGCCGGCTGAGTTGGGTGGCTGCTGTCTGCCGCACGGTGGCTTCGGGGTCGTCGGCCAGGCGGTGCAGGATGGTGTCGACGTCGTCGGGTGCGAGAAGGTGCGCGAGCACCGCTACGCGTTGCCGGACCGTCGCGTCGGGATCGTTGGCGAGCGTGCCGGCCAGCGCGGACCAACGTGCGGACCGGTCCGCCACGGTGGCCAGCCCGCTCAGCGTGGCCGAACGTACAGTCGCTTCGGGGTCTTGCGCGAGCAGCATGAGCTGCGAGTCGACGCGGGGATCGGAGTCAACGGCCCTGGCGAGCGCTTTCCCGGCTTGGGCTCGGAGCCGGGGGTCCTGACCGGCGGCCTCCGCGAGCAGTGCGTCGACGGCAGCCGAGCCGCCGACCGCACCGAGCGCGTCGCGGGCCTGGTCGCGTACCCGATCATCGTCGTCCTGGAGCAGCCGCAGCAACGCCGGCGTGCCCGTGGCGCTGCCGAGCCGGCCCAGGGCGTACGCGGTTCGGGCCCGCACCCGGTAGCGGGGATCGGTGATGGCCCTCGCGAGTGGTGCCGCCGCTTCGAGACGGCCGCTGGCGCCGAGCCGGCTGATCGACGCCATCCGCACCTGTTCGTCCGGGTCGGCCGACGTGGCCACCAGCACCGCGAAGGCTCGATCGTCACCGGCCGGGTCCACGACCGCTTCGACCGCCATCAACCGGACATCCGGATCGGGATGGCCGGCGGCCGTCTCCAACAGCCCGACATCACCAGCCTCGACCACCAAGCCGAGCGCCAGCAATCCCACCCGCCGCCGCTCGGGCGCGTCGCTGCGAACCAGCTCGAGGATCAACTCTCGGCCTGCCACCGGGTCCGCGCCCAGGACCGCGGTGATCTCGGACTGCAGGCCGTCCTGGTCGTCGCCCAGATCACGGTCGGCCGCCAGGAGCAACACCGGCAGTGCCGCGATCCCCGCAACACCGGCCAACACACCCGCGATCAGGTCACGGCCGTAGAAGTTCTCCTCGTCGAGGAACCTGCCGAGGGCCTCGCTCAGCAGCGGCACCAAGCCGAGGTCGCCCGAACCGGTCAACGCCGCGACGCTGGGCGCGATGTCGTCATAGTCGACCTCGTCCAGCTGCGCCGCATGCTCGATCACGGACTCCAACAGGCCACCGTTGTCGATCATCTTTGTCACCCTGCCATACCGTCCGCATCCCCGAGACAGCGCTTGCCGCTCTGCTCATTCAGCCGCAGTCAACACGCCTGTCGGCTGGGCGTCACGGTCCGTGCCGGCGATCCAGCGCAGGAGCATCCGGTCATGCTTGATATGCAGGTAATGCCGAGATGAGTGCATCTCGGTCGATCGACTATCGCACGCCGCCGGTCATGGCTCTAACCCAATCAGGCCACCCAGAAAATAGCGAAGGGCCGGTTGCCATCGTAGCGCGCTCCGCATTCTTAACTCTCAATGAGTGTCGCGCCAGAGCCGTTCAAGATCGGTCGAAGGCAGCCGATGTGAAATGAGGACACCGGCCGTGTTGGCGAAAGACTCGCGATTATCCGCAGCAGCTTCCCAGTAGATGGCAGGACTCACTCCATCACCGGCTCGATAGCACACGCGCGCCTTGACGCTTTCCGGTGAGGGCGTATTTGGTCCATCCCAGCTGTCGCAATTCTGACCATCCTTACGTTGCCATGCGCTACCGAAGAGGTCGCCCCGCGTTTGGGCGTCATGGGCGGTGACGAAGTAGGCGGAGTAATCCTCGCTCTGGCATTTGATCATTGCGGTGAAAGGCACTTGGGGGTCAACCCAAAGGCCCGATTGCCGACCGAACTCTGGGATGTTCGAATTCTGCTGGCATTGTCCCGATTCTGCAATCAAGCCAGCATAGAGCCTCTTGAGCACGGGGTCGCCCGCGGTGCCAGGACCCACTCTGTCGTCCGCCTTCGACTCGACGAAGCCGACTGCGACAACGATGGTAGTTAGCACGACGGCCGAAGCGACAGCGATCGCGGTCAACCGTGCAGAAAGCGTTCTACTGCGGGCCGTCAATCCAACGCCAAGAGCGGCTGCAACCCCGATCATGGCATTTATTTGCTCGAAGCCACCGATGCTGTCAAGGAGCGCTGCGGCATTACTCTGCATGGGAAGTCCGAGACCCTTTACCACGGTCAGCGCCGCCACGGAAGCGACCACCACCAATAATGCAAAGATGGCAGCGGGGTGCGCTCCTCCTCCTCCACCACCGCCACTGCCGCCGGCAGTCGAATCGGGGACTCGATTACCCGGCGGACCAGGGCCGCTAGTCTGAGTTGGTGCAGCGATCATCTGACATCCTTCTATGCCGAGATGGACAGACGTGGGAAGAGTAGGGGTTTGCCGCCCGGTAGTCCATCTCTCTCACTCATTTGGGTTACGACGAAACTTGATGAGGTTAATGGTCAACTCAGGTTCAAGGCCGGGCACTGTCATGCCGCGCCGAGGCACTGGTGCTCTTCGTCGGCGGTGACGCACCGTAAGATATGACTGCCTTCTCCGCTCCCACGTCATCCGTCATCACTTCCGACAACCGCGTTCTCCACGCGGCGGTGCCCGCGTACCTGGGCCGCTACCGGGGAGTTTGCCTGGCGGCATGGTTGACAACGATTCGACTGCCGTCCGTCCCGGTCCGATGGCATCGTGGCGGCATGGTCACAAGGACATTATCTCGACTCTGGTACGGGAGTTACGTGGTAGCTGTCGGACTGCTGGCGTTCATTGGCGCCTACGTCGGTAGTACCTACGTGGAAAACGTATGGTGGGGCGTCGGAAGGTGGCTGTTGGGAATTGCTGCTGTGCTGACTCTTCCGTCCGGCATCGTCGTCCTTCCGGCAATCCTGTACGGCGCCGAGGCGCTGGGACTGTCGAGCGCGTCGGATTTCATCGATGCCGTTGTTGTGGCTGCTGCTTGGATGGCTGCCGCATCGGCGAACGGACTGGTGCTGAGAGTTGTCGCACGGAAGCTGGCGGCATGGCGTCGCCGCCGACGGCTGGCCCGGCGTTGAACATCTCCAGTCGCCACCCGAGTGCGCTTGAATCTGCCGCTGACAACGCGTGGCTTCACCGCTCCACCGGCCACGCTGAGCCTCGATCCACCGACGCAGTCGGTGTCGATCGCCGTTGATCATTTCTGTGTGGGGTGATCCGGCGGGCGTGTGGGAGTCGCCGATCTCGTGATCGGCTTGCCCTGGACGCGTTTGTTCGGGTGGAGCAGGGTTGTGGCCTGTGGCCGGGCCGCCTGGATTCTGCGGGTTCCGGCTGGTCAGCCGGGGGTGGCCTGGACGGCGGTGAACAGGTTGTCGAACGCCGTCTGCCAGGGCCAGTGCTCGGGGAGGTGCAGGTGGATGGTGCGGGCCCGATGCGCGATCCGGGCGGCGACGTTGATGATCCGGGTACGAATCGTCGCTGGCCGGGCGCCGGCTTGAGGGCCGGCGGCGAGGTGCCCGGCGGTGCGGGTGAGGTTATGGGCGATTGCGGCGCAGGTCAGCCAGGCGTCGTTCGCGCTGAACCTCCTGGAGGGAAGATGCGCCAGGGGCCCGGCGATCAAATCGGCGTTGACCTGCTCGATGATGGCGGGTCCGCGGTGCTGCGATTCGGCCTGCACGAGAGTGAACGGCGAATCGGTGAACACCGCGTGATACCGGTAGGTCGGTACGAGTTCTTCCTGACCGGGGATCTGCGTGGGGTCGTCGCGGCGGATCCGGCGCACGATCAGCCGGGCGGTCACCGCGTGGCGGGTGCCGGCGAACGCGGTGTAGACGGTTTCGGCGATCTGCGCGTCGGAGATCCACCGCTGCTGGTCTTCGTCGAAGACGGCCCGCGGATACTTGATGTCGAGCCACTGATCGTCGCTGATGCTGTCGCACGCGGTACGGATCTTCGCGTCGATCCGGGTGGTGACCGAGAACCGCACGTCACGACGCCAGCAGGTGGTAATCACCGTTTTGGTGTAGAACGCCGAGTCCGCCCGGACCACGATCTCACCCGACGCGCCGCACGAGCGGGCGGTCGTGATCGCTTCGGCGATCATGCTGGCGGCGCCGCGGGCGGA